>NZ_DATFIP010000062.1:0-88527 GCF_035270045.1 Salibaculum sp. | reverse complement strand
CACGAGGCCCAGATGATCCCCGCGGCAGGCCAGGTCTTCTCCTTCCACGACTTCCGCTTCGAGGTGCTCGAAAGGGAAGAAAACCGCCTGACACATCTGCGCATCAGCCGGCTGTGACCCGCCAGGAGCCGGCAGGTGCAGGCACGAAAAAAGGGCGGCCACGGGGCCGCCCTTGGTGTGATGACACGAAAGCCCCGCGATCAGAACGCGGTGTCGTAGAATGTGCCATAGGCCGAGTAGCCGGGGTTGGCGATGCTGCCCGCGACACTGGAATCCGGCACGGCCCCATCGGCATCGCCGAAGGGCAGCGTTACCATCAAGGCGAAGCCGTCGAAGTCATCGCCGAAGGCCTTATCCTCGACCTTCCGGTATTCCCCCGACAGGACAAGCGGCCGGCCAGAGAGACCGGCGTCAAAGGCATAGGACCCGCCGATGCCGGCAACCTGGTAGTCGTCACCTTCGACGTCCGCACCGATCACCCCGCCGAATAGGGCGAACCCCGAGCGGAACTTGTAGTGGCCGCCCAGCCCGGTCATCTCGATCTTGTCGCCGCCTTCTTCCATGCTCTGGTAGGCGGCATAGACACCCGTTTCGGGGGTCGAATAGCTGGCCGACAGGCCCCAATCATCCAGATCGGCGCCTGCACCACTATCCAATTCGGAGCGCCCGACATAGGCGTCGACCTCGAAATTCGACAGGCTGTAGCCGAGCGTCAGACCGTAGCTGTCCAGCGTAAGCGAACCGCCGTCGTCCAGGGCGAACCGTTGCAGGTACGCCCCCGCGGTCAGACCGTTTGCAAACCGATAGCTCACCGAGCCGAAAACATCGTAGATCTCGGCAACATCGGACCCGTCGTCAAGCCGGTTGGAACGCCCGGTCAGGTCGACCATGACTCCGTTTCCCATGTCGCGGGAAAACGTGCCGTTCAGCATGAGAGAGTCGAAATCGGTGTTTCCACCGTCGCCGGTCTGGCCATAGCCTAGCGTCACCGTGCCGCTATCGGCAACCGCCGCCATCGGCAGCACCGCGATGACCGCTGTGGAAAGGAACAGTCGTTTCATGGTGCAGTCTCCTCTTGATCGCACTGGATACGGTCAACCAAACGTAATCATTGGACAATTCCAAGAGGTGAGAGTTTCCGGCTCCGGCCCTCGGAGGGGGGCCGAACGCAACGGCTTGCCATAACTCCAGCACTGACCCGAATGAATCGCGGATGTTGCATTCGTGCGACCGAAGAAAAATTCCTTTGGCCCGGGCCTGTCCGGCCTCGTGGCCCGCGACTCAACGGCCCTTGAAAAGCCCGCCCAGAAGGCCCCGCACGATGCGGCGGCCGGTGGTGCCTTTCAATTCCCTCGCCACAACCTTGGCGATGCTTTCGCCCAGGCCGTCATCGTGGCGATGGCGAGTGGACCAGGGGCGCGACGCGGCCCCAGCCCGACCGCCGTCATAGCGGCGAGCATTGCGGAATTCGCGTTCGTCTTCCACCAGCCCGGCCCCTCGGGCCTCGGTCTGCTCTGCCGCCCTGGCGGCGGCCTCGGCCCGCTGCGCCAGCATCTCGGCGGCGCTGTCGCGGTCCAGAGGTATGTCGTATTTCCCCGCCAGGGGGCTGGCGGCCATCACGGCGGCGCGCTCGGCACCGGTGATCGGCCCCAACTGCGACGACGGGGGCCGGATCAGGGTGCGTTCGACCATGCCCGGCACGCCCTCGGCATCCAGCATCGAGGTCACGGCCTCACCGGTGCCCACGCGGGTGATCGCTTCGGCGGTCTCGAAGGCGGGGTTGGGGCGGTAGGTCTCGGCGGCCTGCCTGAGCGCACGCTGGTCACGGGCGGTAAAGGCGCGCAGCGCATGCTGAATTCGGTTGCCCAGTTGGCCCAGCACATCCTCGGGAATATCGGCCGGGCTCTGGGTGACGAAATAGACCCCGACCCCCTTGGACCGGATCAGCCGCGCGACCTGTTCGACCTTGTCGACCAGCACCTTGGGGGCATCGTCGAAAAGCAGGTGCGCCTCGTCGAAAAAGAAGACCAGCCGCGGCTTGTCCGGGTTGCCGACCTCGGGCAGCGACTCGAACAACTCCGACAGCAGCCAAAGCAGGAAGGTCGCGTACAGCTGGGGATTGGCCATCAGCCTGTCGGCGGCCAGCACGTTGACGCGGCCGCGACCATCCGGCGCGGTGGCCATCATGTCGGCCAGCTCCAGCGCCGGTTCCCCGAACAGCCGGTCTCCGCCCTGGTTTTCCAGCACGAGCAATTCGCGCTGGATCGCCCCGACCGAGGAGGTGGCGACATTGCCATAGCGCAGCGAAAGCGCCCGGGCATTCTGTCCGACCCAGAGCAGCAGGGATTGCAAGTCCTCCAGATCCAGAAGCGGCAGGCCCTCCTCGTCGGCCACGCGGAAGGCGACGTTGAGCACACCCTCCTGAGCCTCCGACAGGCCCATGAGCCGCGACAGCAGAAGCGGGCCCATCTCGGCCACTGTCGTGCGCACAGGGTGGCCCTGCGCGCCGAAGAGATCCCAGAAGGTCACGGGCGTGTCCGAATAGGCCAGGTTCAGACCGATGGTATCCGCACGGTCCATGAAGGCGTCGTGCAGCTTGAAATCCGGGCTGCCGGGCCGGGCCAGCCCCGAAAGGTCGCCCTTCACATCCGACAGGAACACCGGGACCCCGGCCGCCGAGAACCCTTCGGCCAGGATTTGCAGCGTCACGGTCTTGCCGGTGCCGGTGGCCCCGGCGATCAGCCCGTGGCGGTTCGCCTTGTCCCACCGCAGGTGCTGAGAATCGGCATGATCCGACCCGCCACCGCCTATGAAAAGGCCCCTGCCGTGATCCTGATCCATGGCATTCCCCTTCCAGCCCCCATCGTCGGGAGAGAGAATACATTGTTAACCCTATTGTGCGAGTCTGAAGAGGTCCCGCTGTCCAAGTCCTTCGGCGGCGGGCTTCCTCCCTGTCAGACTTGCCGCGCCTCCGGGCGCGGCCTTTTTCGCGCGCAGGCGCTTCTTCCCGCTCTCATCACGAGGCGTCATGGCCACCATGACAGAATGTCACATTTGGCTGTTGACGCGGGGGGCGGGGTTTCGTAGCGTCGCCACGATAAGTCGGCCAAGTCCGACAGGGAGAAATGGGAAAGGGTCCGTGAGGGCCCTTTTTCATTTGCGGGGTCATTGGCCATCCTGCCCGCTGCGCGGCGCGCCGCCTACGACGCTTGCAGGGAGGCGCCCATTGGTGAACGCGGCCGGATTTCGGTCTGACAGCCGGGTTGATCCATGCTAGGCCAGCCGCAATCTGAAACCAAGTGGACGCGAACATGACACCAAAGACTACACTCTCCCTCGTGGCCGTCCTGGCGATGCTCGGCCTGCCCGTCATGGCGCAGGACGACGGTGCAACCGAGCCGGCCACCACGCTCGACATGGGCACCCCCGTCGACGAGGACGGCAACCCGATCACCGAGGACCCGCAGCCGGGCCAGCAATACGTCCGCGACGAGTATGGCGACTGGTCCGTGCGCTGCCTGCGCACCGAAGAGGGCGAGGACCCCTGCCAGATCTACCAGTTGCTGTCCGACGAGGAGGGCAACGATGTGGCCGAGGTCTCGATGGTCAGCCTCGACGAGGGACAGGCGGCCGCGGGCGCGACCATCGTGGCGCCGCTGGGCACGCTGCTGACCGAACAGTTGACCCTGCGCGTGGATGGCGGCACCGCCCGGCGCTTCCAGTTCACCACCTGCAACCAGGGCGGCTGCATCGCCCGCGTGGGCTTCACCGAGCAGGATGTCGGGCTGTTCAAGGCCGGGGCCGAGGCGACGCTGCGCCTGGTGCCCTTTGCCGCCCCTGAACAAGAGGTCGTGCTGACCGTGTCCCTGTCTGGCTTCACCGCCGCCTTCGACTCGCTCTGAGGCGGGACCCCGCAAGACAAACGCCGCCCCGGATTGCCGGGGCGGCGCGACGTGTCCCGAGGACAGGATTCATCAAAAGGACTGGCGGAACCCGATCAGCACGTTCGTTGCGTTGTACTCTGCCGTCGCGGGCGAATTCTGCAGCGCGACCTGCGCATCTTCGAACGTGTCAAGCTTTCGTGCCTCGACGAAGACCTTGGATCGCGGCGTGAGCGCATAGCGCGCGCCGATCATGAGCTGGCCGCCACCTACGGTCTCGGATCTGGAATACCCCACATTCTCGTTATCGAAGGTCACCTGAACAGCGCCGAGGCCAAGGCCGCCATAGACCTCGACCCCCCCGGTCTGCACGACATCGTAGCGCGCTGTCGCCATCAGGGCATCGCCCGAAATGGCGTTGGGGTCACTGGTGGAATAGACGCTATCCGACCTGCTGTATTCCAGCCCGAGTTCGAGCCCGGGAACGACAACATCGCTCCTGGAAACACCCAGGCCGAAAATCCGGCCGGCGTCGGTGTCGTAATCGCCGGCATTCCATTCCAGTTCATTCTCGGTCGTCACGCCCGCGAACACGTCGAAATTCCAGTCCTGTGCCGCAACCTCGCCGGCGCAGAAACTGGCCGTCATCGCGAAAAGGGCTGTGTAGCATCGCATCGCCTTGACCTCCATCGTTGTTCCATTCGGACCAGCCATGTCGGTATCACTTTGAAACTTATAGGAAAACCGTCATTATTCCCGGCGGGCGCCATGCGTTGCAGCGTATCGGCAAGCCGGTGTCCGCCGCGTCAGGGGGCCTTACCAAGCGCCAGCACCGCGTTCAGCCCGCCGAAGGCGAAGGCGTTTGACAGCGCCACCCGGACAGAGGCCTCGCGCGCTTCATTGGGCACCACGTCGAGCGCGCATTCGGGGTCGAACTCCTCGTAGCCGATGGTGGGGGCCACGACACCGTCGCGCAGGGCCATGATGCAGGCCAGCAGTTCCACCGCCCCCGTGCCGCCGATCAGGTGGCCGTGCATGGACTTGGTCGAGGAGATCATGAGGTTATCCGCCTGCGCGCCGAAAACATCTGCGACGGCGGCGCATTCGGTCTTGTCATTGGCCGCTGTGCCAGTGCCGTGTGCGTTGATATATCCCACATCGCCCCGGTCGAGACGGCCGTCGCGCAGCGCACCGGCGATGGCCCGCGCTGCCCCCTGTTTCGAGGGCATCACGATGTCCGAGGCATCCGAGGACATGGCAAATCCCGTCACCTCGGCCAGGATCTCGGCGCCCCGCTTCTTCGCGTGGTCCAGCCGCTCGAAGACGAAGACGCCAGCGCCCTCGCCCTGGACCATGCCGTTCCGGGTGGCGCTGAAGGGGCGGCAGGCGTCCTTGGACATGACCCGCAGTCCTTCCCAGGCCTTGACCCCGCCAAAGCACAGCATGGACTCCGACCCGCCGGTCAGCATCACGTCGGCCATGCCGGTCCGGATCATGTTGAAGGCCTGCCCCATGGCGTGGTTGGAGGAGGCACAGGCAGTGGCGACGGTGAAGGACGGCCCGCGCAGGTTCCATTCCATGCTGACATGGCTGGCGGCGGCATTGTTCATCAGCTTGGGCACGATGAACGGATGGACCCGGTTCTTGCCCTCTTCGTAGACGGCGCGGTAATTCTCGTCCTGGGTGTTCAGCCCCCCTCCCGAGGTGCCCAGCACGACGCCGGACCGGTCCGCCAGTTCGCCCGAAAAGGACAACCCCGCCTGCCCCAGCGCCTCGCGCGCGGCCAGCAGGGTGAACTGGGTGAAGCGGTCGTAGAGCGAGATTTGCTGGCGGTTGAAATGGGTCTGTTCGTCGTAGTCCGTGACCTGCCCGCCGATCTTTACCGCGAGCCGATCCACATCGCGGATGGTCAGCGGGCCAATACCGCAGCGCCCCTCGCGCATGGCCTCCAGCGTGGCGGGCACATCGTGGCCCAGGGCGTTGATCGTGCCGGCTCCGGTGATGACCACACGGTGGGTCACGCCTGGTCCTGCACCAACCGCTCGACGGCCGCGATGATCGCGCTGACCGATGTAATGTCGAAGTCGCTTTCCGAGGGGTCGTTGGCGTTGAAGGGGACGGAAATGTCAAAGGTCTCCTCGATCGCGAAGATGCTTTCGACAAGGCCGAGGCTGTCGATGCCGAGATCCTCCAGCGTACTTTGGGGGCTCACGTCGGACGGGTCGAGCATGGCCTGCTCGGCGATGATTGCGATCACCTTGTCATCGATATCGTCGCGCATGTTGTCCTCTCGACCGTTCCCTGCCACTGATTTAGGGATTCGGGGGGCCCTTGGAAACCGTTATTCGCCCCCGGCGCTCATGCGTCCCCCGGCCCACGGACCAGGCGGCGCAGGGCCCTTTGTTCGGCGCGGTGGGCATGAGTGGGCTTGGCCGGGTGGCCGCTGACGAACAAGCCGTCACCGACATCGGAAAGGATCACCGCCCCGCCACCGGCGACCACGTCGCGCCCGACCTTCAGATTGTCGGCCACACCCGCCTTGCCGCCCAGGATCACCCGCGCGCCCAGAACGCTGGACCCGGCGACGGCAACATGGGCACAGAGCAGGCAGTCCGCGCCAAGGACCACGTTGTGGCCGACCTGGACCAGGTTATCGATCTTGACGCCGTTGCCGATGCGGGTGGCACGGATCGTGCCGGCATCCACGGTGCTGTTGGCGCCGATCTCCACGTCGTCTCCGATCTCGACCCCGCCCAGTGAATGGATGCGGTGCCAGCGGCCTTCGACGTCCGGATCGGAGGGCGGGTCCAGCGGCCTGCCGCCGCGCTGGCGCCGGGCCCGTTCGGCGTTGCTCGGCCCCATGGTGGTGAAAGAAAAGCCATCGCCACCGATGACCGCGCCGGGCTGGGCGATGAAGCGCGCCCCGATGTGCACCCGGGCGCCGATCCGCACCCCGGCGTGCAGGGTGGCCCCGGCGCCGATACGCGCGCCGGGGCCGATGCTGACATGGGGGCCGATCCGCGCGCCGGGGCCAAGGACGACCCCCGCGCCGATCACCACGAGCGGGCCGATCACGGCATCCCCGGGCACCTGGGCGGTCGGGTCGATCACCGCCGTGGAATGATGCCCGGACAGCCCCGCGAAGACGGGATCGTCGTCCATTATCTCCGTCAGCCCGGCCATGGCGAGGCGTCCACGCGGGGCCACGATGGCACCCTCGAGTCCCAGCGCCCCGATATCAGCATCAGGCCAGATCACGGCGGCGCGGGCCCGACCGGCAACCAGTTGGTCGGCGAACTTCGGGGTCAGGGCCATGGCCAAGTCATCGGGCCCCGCCGCACCGGGTTCTGCCAGGCGCTCCACTGTCAGGGTGGCATCGCCCTGGGTCTCTGCCCCCAGTTCGGCGGCGATCTCTTGCAGACTGTGGCGCATGACCCTTCCCTTCGTCTCAGGGGGTCAGCCTTAGCCGCCAAGGGCGCGGATCGCCACCCCCTCGTCGGCCAGCGCGCGCCAGATCGCGACGTCGCGTCCGTAGATATCCTCGCGGAAGTTCAACTGCCCGGTCGTGTGGGTGAAAGCCGTGCGATAGACGATGTGCACCGGTACGGGCTGTTCCAGGTCGACGCGGGTCTCGCGGCCCGTGTCGAGGCGGCTGTGAAAGAACCCCTCTGGGTCACTCGTCTGCGGCGCCAGCAGGGTATAGGCGAATTCGAAGGGATCGTTCAGGCGAATGCAACCATGGCTGAAGGTCCGGGTCTGGCGGCTGAAAAGGCTCTTTTGCGGCGTGTCGTGCAGGTAGATGTTGTAACGGTTGGGGAACATGAACTTGACCAGCCCCAGCGCGTTGCCCCGGCTGGGGGGCTGACGCATGGAGAAGGGGAAGGTGCGCCGGTTGAACTGGCTGAAGTCCACGGCCCCGCGGTTGATCCTGCGGCCCTGGCTGTCGGTGATCTCGATATGGCTGACCGCATTCGGATTGCGCTGCAGCATCGGCAGGTATTCCTTGGTGACGATCGAGCGTGGCACATACCAGCTGGGATTGATCACCATGAATTCCATGACATCCGAGAACTCGGGGCTCTGCCGATCGCTGGATCGCGCACCGATGACAGAACGGGTGACGAAGGTCGGCACGTCGTTATCCATGATGATGGCGTGAAAATCGGCCAGGTTCACCCAGACGTGCCGCTCGCCGCGCGGTCGGTTCATCCAGCGTTCCCGTTCCATCGACACGACCACGCTTTGCAGCCGGGCCTGGGCGGGGGTATTGATCGCGCTCAGCGTGCCCTCGCCCACGATCCCGTCGGGGGTAAGGCCATGCGCCTGCTGAAACCGCTGGACGCCCGCCTGGATGGTCGCGTCGTAGACCTGCGTGGCCGACCGGTCCATGTAGCCCATGCGCACCAGCCGGTCGCGCAGGGCCACCACCGCGGCGCCGCTGTCGCCCGTCTCGAGCCGCCCGCCGGGCACCAGCGCCCCCCAGCCGCCATTCGCCAGCAGTCGCTCCAGACGCATCTTCTCGCGCAGCAGCCGGGCGTATTCGGGCGATTGCGGCGGCAGCGCGGTCAGAAAGCCGGCCGGGCT
Organism: Salibaculum sp.; assembly: GCF_035270045.1. Lineage (NCBI taxonomy): Bacteria > Pseudomonadati > Pseudomonadota > Alphaproteobacteria > Rhodobacterales > Roseobacteraceae > Salibaculum > Salibaculum sp. The sequence goes on along the minus strand of NZ_DATFIP010000062.1, from coordinate 80,062 downwards.
CGACTTTGCGAAGCCGCGGATCAGGGCAAGGCGGTCACGAACGGGCACTTCGCGCTTGATCGCGGGCACAACGGCACCGGGCCGCAGCAGCCCGGTCTGGATGTCCCGGGCATATTGCAGAAACAGCTCGCTAAGGTAGACCTCGGTCGCGCCTTTTTCGGTCGGGGTCTCGGCGGCGCGCAGCCGCGCCATGACCCGGTCGGGGTCATAGTCGGCCATTGGCAGGCCGTGGTCGCCCGCGTCGGCCAGCGCCCCGAGAAAGGCATTGCGCCGGTCGCGGTCGCGCCCGGTCGTGCCGGTCCATATGCCCTCGAAGCCGCGGTCACGATAGAATTCTGCCAGCACCTCGTTGCGGGCCGCACTTTCGGCGACCGCCTGGCGGAAGGCCGTCACCTGCGCCGCGGCCGGGGCCGGCAGAGCCGAGGCCAGCAGTCCCGCGCAGATCACCACCGCGAGCGAGAATTGGTTAACGATTCTGAGCGACATTGGCATTGCTTCGGACGTCCCCTGGCGAAAAATACAAAACTTGATCGAAATCAGAGTGTTCACCCCGCAAGGATGATCTGTCCATTCACAATCGCGAAAGCAGGCAACAGCCGGGCCGGGTGTTGCCTGTCTGCGCAGGCCGTGCGGCAGCGCGGCCGGAATGTCACAAGTCGAGGAATTCCGACCTTTTGCGCAAAATCCTGCCGATTTTCACCTTGCCACGCACCTTCGAGACCTCGGGGGTTGGTCCGCGAATCGATTTGTGGCATAGACCCTGTGCAGCCAGCGATGAGACGACAAGTTAATGTCGCCAGAGGGCGAGCGAAGACAAAAGCGACGGGACAGGCGCTCACACCATGACCATGAACAGCTCTTCGGGCATAACGCGGCGCGGCCTGCTGGGGGCCTTTGCGGCCACCACGATCTCTGCAGCGCCGACCTTTTCCAATGCGGCCGGTTTCCTGCGCGGCGGCGGCGACATCCGGCGGATCCGGATGTACAGCGGACGCACCGGGGAACGCATCGACACCATCTACTGGATCGAGGGCGAGTACATCGGCGAGGCCCTGCGCGAGATCAATCTGTTCATGCGCGATTGGCGTACCGACCAGACCAAGAACGTCGATACCCGCACGATCGACATCATGGCGGCCTCTCACAACCTCATGGAGGCGAGCGAGCCCTACCTGTTGCTGTCGGGCTACCGTTCGCCGCAGACCAATGCCATGCTGCGGCGCCGATCCTCGGGCGTGGCGCGCAATTCCCTTCACATGAAAGCCCAGGCCGCCGACCTTCGGCTGCAGAGTCGTTCGGTCAGGCAGATGGCGCAGGCCGCCATTGCCTGCCGCGCCGGAGGCGTGGGGCGCTACACGGGTTCCAACTTCGTGCACATGGACTGCGGCCCGGTGCGCGACTGGGGCCGCTGACGCGCGCGCCAGGACGGGCGCAAGAGAACGGACCCGGGGCGCGCCGCGACCCGGGTTTTTCTTCGGACCGCGACGCGCCCTTGCCACAAGGGGCTTTGAGACCGGGCTGCAACGGGTTATCAGGACGCCCGTGAACCGTCGGTGCCGCCATGTTCCTCAATCTTCTGCTCGTGCTTTGCCTGGTCTGCCTGAACGGGTTGCTCGCCATGTCGGAACTGGCCGTGGTGGCCGCACGCCGCGCCCGGCTCGAGGCCGACGCGGCCCGCGGTCAGCGCGGCGCCCGCATCGCCCTGCGCCTGGCCGAGGACCGAGGCCGGTTCCTGTCCACCGTGCAAGTGGGGATCACCCTCGTCGGGGTGCTGGCCGGGGCCGTCTCGGGCGCCACCATCGGCGTTCGCCTGGCCGACGTCCTGCCCCGCCTGGGCGTGCCCGCGCAGTTCGCGGACGAACTGGGCGTCGGCCTGGTGGTCATCATCATCACTTACCTGTCGCTTGTCATCGGCGAACTGGTGCCCAAGCAGATTGCCCTGGCCGCGCCCGAAAAGGTGGCCGTCCGCGTCGCCCCGGCCATGCTGATCCTGTCCCGCATCGCGGCACCGGTGGTCTGGGTACTGGACAGCTCCGGGCGTCTCGTCCTGCGCCTGCTGGGGCAATCCGACCGCCAGGAGACCGCGATCAGCGACGAGGATATCCACTACATGTTGTCCGAGGCCGCGGGCGCCGGGGTCATCCACCGTGCCGAGAAAGACCTGATCGGCGGCGTCATGCGCTTTTCGGATCGGCGCGCGCGCGCTTTGATGACACCGCGCCCGGACGTGGAGATCGCCGAGTCGGGCGAAAGCCTGTCGGCGACCCTGGCGCGGTTCAGCGACTCGGGCCATTCCCGCCTGCCCCTGCGCAGCGGCGGCCCGGACGAGATCATCGGCCTGCTGCACAGTCGCGACGTCCTCGCCGCGCCCGCCGGCGATTTCGACGCCGAGGCACTGGTCCGGCCCGCCCCCGTGATACCCGAATCCCTGCCCGCCCTGAAGGTGGTCGAGCAGTTGCGACAGTCACCCGGCCACATGCTGCTGGTCTATGACGAGCACGGCCGTTTCAAGGGTATCGTCACGGCCATGGATCTGCTGGGCGCCATCGCGGGCGGCTTCGACGAAACAGAGACCGCACCGACCCCGATGATGCGCCGCGCAGACGGATCGCTGGTCGTTTCGGGCGCCATGCCCGCCGACGAGTTCCGCGATCGGCTGGGTCTGACCCTTGCGCCTGCGACGGACTACGATACCGTGGCCGGGCTGGTGCTGGCGCAGTCGGGCGACCTGCCCGCCGAGGGTCAGGTCATCGAAATCGGTGCCTGGCGGATCGAGATCATGGACATGGACGGGCGGCGCATCGACAAGATCTTGGTCACGCCCACCGGTTGATCCGGATCATCCGGTCGCCGGGACGACTCCTTATACCGAACCGGACCCAGGGCAATCAGGCCCGGCAGGCACGAGAGGCGGAACAGGGCACAAATGACAGCGCCGAGCGACGCAGAACAGATTCACACCCTGCCCCCCGAGGCGGCCCTGGCCGCGCTGGAGACATCCGCAGCAGGCCTGGACCCGGACGAGGCCGCCCGCCGATTGACAAAGCACGGGCCCAACCGCCTGCCAGAGGCGCCCCGCCACGGCCCCCTGTACAGGTTTCTGTCGCAGTTCCACAACGTCCTGATTTACGTGCTCATCGGGGCGGCTGCGGTGACGGCGGCGCTGGGGCACTGGGTCGATACCGGGGTGATCCTGGCCGTGGTGCTGGTCAACGCCGTGATCGGCTTCATCCAGGAAGGCCGCGCCGAACAGGCCATGGACGCGATCCGTGCCATGCTGGCCCCGGGCGCCACGGTGCTGCGCGGCGGCCAACGAACAAGCCTGGATGCCGAGGCCGTGGTGCCCGGCGATATCGTGCTGGTGAACGCAGGCGACCGGGTGCCCGCGGACCTGCGCCTGATCCAGACGCGGGGCCTGTCGGCGCAGGAGGCGATCCTGACCGGCGAATCTGTTCCCGTGGAGAAGACCACCGCGGCGGTCGCGCCCGAGGCCGCCCTGGGCGATCGGGCCGGGATGCTCTTCTCGGGCACGCTGGTCACCGCCGGAACCGGCCGCGGAGTGGTCGGCGCGACGGGAACCCGCACGCAGATCGGGCAGATCAGCGGCCTTCTGGATCGGGTCGAAACCCTCACCACACCCCTTCTGGCGCAGATGGACAGCTTCGCCCGCTGGTTGACGGTTTTCATCCTGCTGGTCGCCGCCAGCCTGCTGGCCTGGGGATATCTCACCGCAACGATGGGCTTTGCCGATCTCTTCATGGCGGTGGTCGGCCTGTCGGTGGCCGCGATTCCCGAAGGGCTCCCGGCAGTATTGACCATCACGCTGGCCGTGGGCGTTCGGGCCATGGCCCGGCGCAACGCCATTGTTCGCCGCCTGCCCGCGATCGAGACGCTGGGCGCGGTCTCGGTGATCTGCACGGACAAGACCGGCACCCTGACCCGCAACGAGATGATGGCGGCCGCTGTCGTCACCGCCGATGGCGCGGTCACGGTCGAGGGCGCGGGCTACGCCCCCGAGGGCGCGCTGCACAATGGCGGCCCGGTCCAGCCCGACCGGCTGATCGAGGTGGCGCGGGCGGCCGGGCTGTGCAACGACGCGGTGCTGCGGGCGGATGAGGGCGGCTGGCACGTCACCGGCGACCCGATGGAAGGCGCGCTGCTGGCTCTGGCAGGCAAGATCACCGGCGCGGGTGCCCGGCCCTTCGGCGACTGGAGGCGCCTTGACGCGATCCCCTTTGACGCGGCGCACCGCTACATGGCCGTTCTGGAACGCGACCCGGACGGCGCCGCGCATATCTACGTCAAGGGCGCCCCCGAGGCGGTGCTGGCGCTTTGCGCCGACCAGCGCGCCGGCAACGGCGGCACCGAGGCGCTCGACCCCGACCACTGGCACCAGCGGCTCGAGGAACTGGCCCACCAAGGCCAGCGGGTGATCGCCTTGGCCAGCCGAGTGACCCCCGACGCGGGCCGCGCGCTCGACCCCGACGACCTGCCCGGCAGGTTGACAATGGTTGGCCTCGTGGGGCTGATCGACCCGCCCCGCGACGAAGCCATCGCCGCTGTCGCCGACTGCCACACGGCCGGAATCCGCGTGAAGATGATCACCGGAGACCATGCCGCCACTGCCCGCGCCATCGCCGCGCGGATCGGTCTGACCAACCGCGACGAGGTGCTGACAGGCGCCGACATCGAGGCCATGGACGATACGGCGCTGGTCGCGGCGGCCGCGCGCACCGACATCTTCGCGCGCACCTCGCCGGCGCACAAGCTGCGCCTGGTCGCGGCGCTGCAATCGCGCGGGCTGACCGTGGCCATGACCGGCGACGGGGTAAACGACGCGCCGGCCCTCAAGCGCGCCGACGCCGGGATCGCCATGGGCCTCAAGGGCAGCGCCGCCGCTAAGGAAGCGGCGGACCTGGTGCTGGCCGACGACAATTTCGCCTCGATCGCCGCGGCGGTGCGCGAGGGCCGCACGGTCTACGACAACATCCGCAAGGTCATCGGCTGGACCTTGCCCACCAGTTTCGGCGAGGCGGCGACGATCATCCTTGCCCTGCTGCTGGGAATGGCGCTGCCCGTCACCGCGGTGCAGATCCTGTGGATCAACCTGATCACCGCCGGCACGCTGGGCCTCGCGCTTGCCTTCGAGCCCCCGGAGCCGGGCACCATGCGCCGCCCGCCACGGCCACGGGGCGCACCGTTGATGACCGGGGCCATGGTCTGGCAGGTGGTATTGGTCTCGGGGTTTTTTCTTGTTGCGGTCTTCGGCATTTACAGTCACGCCCTCGAAAAAGGGCATTCTCTCGCCCTGGCCCAGACCATGGCGCTCAACATGCTGGTGGTGCTGGAGGTCTTCTACCTGTTCTTCATTCGCCAGCTGCATGGCACCGCTCTGACCTGGTCGGCGGCCAGGGGCACGCCCGTGATCTGGAGCTGCGTTCTGATCATCATTGCCGCGCAATTCGCCATCACCTACCTGCCGCCGCTGCAAGGGGTCTTCGGCACCCGGGCCGTGCCCCTGGCCGACGGGATGCTGATCGTGGGGGCCGGCGTCGTGTTCCTGGGGCTGGTGGAAACGGAAAAGCGGATGCGGCTGGCCCTGCGGCCCGACCCGCCCCGCGGGAACGCGGGCACCGGGTCGAACCCGGAGGATTGATCATTTCCGCGCGACAAGAAAACCTGACGGCGCATGGGGACTTGGCGCAAGTCGGGGATCTCGAAGTGATCCAGTGCAGCCCGGCCGTCAGGACCGTGGATGGTGCTGTCGCGTCGTCAAGCCGGAGCCGCGCATCCGCTGCCCATGTTCATTCGCACAGACCATTCGCGTCCATGCCGACACGACATGTCCTGTCGGCTCCGGGGCGCGACGCGCGGCACAGCCAGAAAAGTGCAGAGTTCCAGATGAACTGCATCCAAAAAAGGAAGTGGCGCGCCCGACAGGATTCGAACCTGTGACCTTCGGCTTCGGAGGCCGACACTCTATCCAGCTGAGCTACGGGCGCCCATTCTTCCGTCCCCTTTGATTGCAGGTCTCGTCGCGCCTGCCCGGGTGACGGGTCATTCTTCCTTTTCAAACGGCCTTGGCACCTACGCCTAAGCGCCTTCGGCGGGAAACGCTGTTTCCGACCGGTCCAATGTCCGTTGATGTCCGGATACCGCGCCACGATCCCCCGCGCAACCACTTTCGGCTTGCCCTTGCCCGGCGTCGCGGGACAAATGTCGGCCATGAAATTCGGGGGACATATGCCGTTATGGCTGCTGGTCGCCATACAGGTCGTGGTGTCCGCGGCCTCGCTGGTGGTCGAGATCGTGGCGGGCCGGATGCTGGCACCCTACGTGGGCATGTCGCTTTACACCTGGACGGCCATCATCGCCGTTGTGCTTGCGGGTTTCTCGGCCGGGCACTGGTGGGGCGGGCGCATCGCCGGGCGGCCCGAGGCGCTACGCGCTACGGGCTGGACGCTGATCGGGGCCGCGGTGACGACGGCACTGGCGGCAAGCCTGCTGCGCTGGATCGCGGGGCCGGTGCTGGCAGGGGTCGATCACCCGGTCTGGGCCATCGTTGTGCTCTGCGGTGCGGTGTTCTTCCTGCCCTCGCTTTTTGCCGGCGTGCCCGCGCCGGTCCTGGCACAGATCGGCGTGCAGACCGGGCGCGACAGCGGCAAGGCGCTGGGCGCTCTTTTTGCGGCGGGGGCCATCGGCGCCATCGCGGGAACCCTGCTGGCGGGCTTCCTGTTCATTTCCTGGCTGGGCTCGGCCCTGACGCTGGCGGTGGTCACCGTCACCTACCTGTTCTCGGGGCTGCTCTGCCTGGGCTGGGCCAGGGCGCGGCAGGTCCCGGCCGGACTGGCCTCGGTGCTGGCGCTGGGGCTCGCGGGCTGGGCGGTCGCCGCGCCCTCGCCCTGCCAGGTGGAAAGCGATTATTTCTGCATCCGAACGGTGGACATGTCCACGGACCCAACGCGCCCGGCGCGGATGATGGTGCTCGATCATCTGGTCCACGGAACAAGCGCGCGGGACGCCCCGCAGGTCATGTTCACCGACCATGCCGCCATGCTGGACGGGCTGTCCCGGATTCGCGCCACCCGGCCGGACTATTCCAGCTTTCACATCGGGGGCGGCACCTATTCCATCCCGCGCGCCATCGCCGAGCGCGACGGCGGGCCTGTCACGGTGGCCGAGATCGACCCGCAGGTGACCCGGATCGCAGCGCGGGACTTCTGGTTCGATCCCGGGACGGCCGAGATCCTGCACATGGACGCCCGCGTCGCCCTTGCCAATCGTCCCGACCGCTACGACGTGATCCTTGGCGATGCCTTCACCGACATCGCGGTGCCGGCCCACCTGATCACGCATGAATTCTACCAGCTGGTCCGCATGCGGCTGGAACCCGGCGGCAGCTACCTGATGAACGTGATCGACTTCGAGGACCGGTTGCAGGTCCTTGGCGCGGTGGTGCGGACCCTGCAAACGGTCTTCCCGGTGGTCGAGGTCTGGACCGAAGCCGCCGCACCAGCGCCGGGCCAGCGCATGGTCTTCGTGGTGGTGGCGGGTACCGAGCGGACCGCCCTGCCCGGCTTTCGCACCCGCAGCCCGGATCCGATCCGTTTCGCGGCCCTGTCCGACGCCATGGTCGCGGGCATCGCCGCAGCCGACACCCTCACCCTTACGGATGACTTTGCCCCGATCGCCCGGCTGATGGGGCCGGCCGACTGACCCTGCCGCGCGGCCCGCTCAGTCAAGCAGCTTGTGACACAGCTCCAGCGCGTCCACGAGCGCGTCGATCTCGTCCGTGGTGTTGTAGAGCCCGAAAGAGGCCCGGCAGGTTGCCGAAACCCCCATGTGATCCATCAGTGGCCCGGTGCAATGCTGGCCCGCGCGCACCGCGACGCCCTTCTTGTCGAGGATGGTCGAGATGTCGTGGGCATGTGCCGCGCCGTCCAGCGTGAACGAGAAGATTGCCGCCTTGGTCTCGGATTTTCCTTGCACGTTCAGCCAGTTGAGCCCGTCCAGGCGGTCGCGGGCATAGTCGCGCAGTCCCCGTTCATGGGCGGCGATTTCCGTCATCCCGAGGCCCATCATGTAATCGAGTGCCGTGCCGAGCCCGATCATCTGGACGATACCGGGCGTGCCGGCCTCGAACTTCATCGGCGGATCGTTGTAGGTAACCGTGTCCTTGGTGACCTCGCGGATCATGTCGCCGCCGCCCATGAAGGGTTCCATCTCGGCCATGCGATCCCGGTGGATATAAAGCGCGCCGGACCCGCTGGGGCCGTAGAGCTTGTGCCCGGTGACGGTGTAGAAGTCGCAGCCGATCCCGTCGATGTTAACCGGCATGTGCACCGCCGCCTGCGAGCCGTCCACCAGAACCGGCACGCCCTTGTCGCGGGCGCCGTCGCAGATGGACCGCACGTCCACCACCGTGCCCAGCACGTTGGACAAATGTGTCACCGCGATCAGCCGGGTGCGGTCGGTGATGGCCCCCAGCACCTTTTCGGGGTCGAGGTCGCCGTTCGCGTCCACGTCGACCCAGACCAGTTTCACGCCCAGCCGTTCGCGCAGGAAGTGCCAGGGCACGATATTGGCGTGATGCTCCATGACCGAAAGCACGATCTCATCACCCGCCTGCATCCGGGGCATGGCCCAGCCATAGGCCACCGTGTTGATGCCCTCGGTGGTGCCGGAATTCATCACGATCTGGCGTTCGTCCGCGACCCCGAGGAACCGCGCGATGGTGCCGCGCACGCCTTCGTATTTCTCGGTCGCGATGTTGGACAGGTAGTGCAGGCCACGATGCACGTTCGAGTATTCCTCGGCGTAGGCACGGGTGATCGTGTCGATCACCACCTGCGGCTTCTGCGCACTGGCCCCGTTATCGAGGTAGACCAAAGGCTTGCCGTTCACCTCGCGCGACAGGATCGGGAAATCGGCCCGGACCGTGGCGACATCATAACTCATGGCTGACCTCCGTTCGCGCCGACCCCGAACGCGCCGAGGAAGAGCACCAGCGCGAAGGAGATGGCCAGAAAAGACAGGACGATCACGCTGGCGGCGCGACCGAGGCTGTCGAAGCCATGCGCCAGCGAAACGAAATGCGCCATGGCCCGCAGCGATATCACCAGGCCCGCGATCATGGCAAAGACGGACAGGAAGGGCGCCAGCAGCAAGAGCACCACTTGCGCCGCCAGCACCAGCACCATGAACAGTTGCAACCAGGCCATCAGGCTTAGCATCAGCTTGAAATCGGCCTGCCCGCCCATCATGCCCCCGATCCGCCAGAGCGCCGCCGTCAGCAACGCGGCGCTGGCCGTCGAGAGGACACCCCACAGGATCGGTGACAGCCGCGGCGCCGCAACCGTCTCGCCCGATTCCAGGGTGATGGGCTGGGGTGGCACGATCAGGTCCGACAGCCCGGTCAGCAGTGCCGAGCCCACGCCCGCCAGGACAAGCACCATCCAGCCCACCTCGCGCGGCAGGTCCAGATCGCGCAGATAGGCCCCGGCCGCTGCGGGGGATGTGACGGTCTGGCGCACGAGCGCCTTCAGATCGGCTTCGGTTATCAAGATCGTGTTTCCCCCTTGGAGGCCTCGACAAGGCCGGATATCCAGAACAGCAACAATATCAGCAGCCACAGCCCGCCGATCCCCTGGGTCGCAGGGGCCGCTGCCCCGTTGAGCCCCGAGAGCAGCCCATAGAACAATGCCAGCGGCGCCGCCGCCAGCCAGGCCCAGAACAGTGCCACCCGGGCACCGTAACCACCCGGCCGTCCGCCGAGCAGATAGGCCGCAACACGGCCCAGGAAAGCCAGCAGGTAGAACATCAACGGTGCAACCATCATCAGCCCGAAAAAGGCATAGGTCGCGTCGCGGGTAAAGTCACCATCGGCCAGGACCGTCTCGCGCTGCAGCGCCGGCAGGCGCGACACGAAGACGATCAGGCAGCCCGCCATGAGCCACATGATCGCGCGGTCCTCGCGCGGGCCCATGTCGAGAAGGCCCCGCACCACGCGGCGGGGCCCCCTGTAGGTCCGGACGATGTCGTTCGAGACCGGCATCAGGCGGCGCGCCGCTCCAGCCAGCCGCTCAGGCGGTCCACCATTTCGCCGGCGATGTCCTCGTCCTCGATCTCTTCGAGCGCCTCGGCAAGGAAGGCCAGCACCAGCAGGTCCGTGGCCTCGGCCTCGGGCACCCCGCGAGAGCGCAGGTAGAAAAGCGCCGTCTCGTCGATCGCGCCCGAGGTCGAGCCGTGCGAACAGGCCACGTCGTCGGCGTAGATCTCCAGCTCGGGCTTGGCCTGGAACTGGCTGTCGTCGTCCAGCAGCAACGACTGGCTGATCTGGTAGCCATCGGTCTTCTGGGCGCCGTCCTTGACCAGGATCTTGCCCTGGAACACGCCCGTGGCGCCGTTGCGCAGCACCTTCTTGAAGACCTGGCGGCTTTCGCAGTTCACTGCGTCATGGGTGACGAAGACCGTATCGTCGTGGTGGAAGTCCTTGCCGTCGCCGACACAAACCCCGGCCACGTGCGCCACGGCATCGTCGCCGGTCAGCGTGACGACGCATTCGTTGCGGGTCATCACGCCGTTGACGGTCATGGTGAAGGACTTGAAGGTGCTTTCGGTGCCCAGTCGGGCAAAGGTGCCCGTCACCGCGCGGCGCTCGTGGTCGCGCCCCTGCGCGCGGATGTGGTGCAATCGGCCACTGTCTTCGATGTCCACCTCCATGACCTGGTTGACCCGCGCTGCGCCGGGCCCGGTTTCCAGCAAGGTCATCTCGGCGCCCTTCTCCACGCGGATGACGTGGTGCAGGATCGCATCCGAGGTCTCGTCCTCGTGCAGGTAGGTCAGGCAGACAGGGTGCGCCGGGGTGCCGGTCACCCGGATGACCACGCCATCGGTGGCATAGGCGGTGTTCAGCGCGGCCAGCGGACGCGGCACCGGCGACTGGCCCGCCTCCTCGAGCACGCCGTAGGTATCGCGCGCCCAGTGGATGTCGGTATCCAGGGCCTTGCCCAGGCGCTCGATCTCGATCCCGTCCAGGGCCAGCGCGTCCGAGGCGGCCTCGTCCAGCACGCCATCTCGGAACACGAGGTGCAACCGCGCGCGATCGTGGAACAGGTGCGGCTCGCCCCCGTCGAAAAGCGCCGCGTGTGGCGCGTCGGCCTCAACCAGGGTCTCGGGGCGGGTGAACTTCCAGTACTCGTCGCGCGGATGCGGCAGGCCCATGTCACGCACGCGCGCCTGCGCTGCAGCGCGCGCCTCGGAGGCCCAGCCGGCCCCCATGGGCGCGGTCATGCCTGCCAGGCGCTCCTCGGTCGTGTCGCGTTTCAGCTGCGCGAGCTTTTCCTTGGCGATCGCGGGCATCAGGCCACCTCCGCCATGATGTCGGTGTAGCCGTTCCTCTCGACCTCAAGCGCCAGTTCCGGACCGCCTGTCTTGACGATCTTGCCGTGGGCCATGATGTGCACGACATCCGGCACGATGTGGTCCAGAAGACGCTGGTAGTGGGTGATCACGAGAAAACCGCGGCCCTCTTCGCGCAGCGCGTTCACACCATCTGAAACCAGCTTCATGGCATCCACGTCCAGCCCCGAGTCGGTCTCGTCGAGAATACACATCTTCGGTTCGAGCACGGCCATCTGCAGGATCTCGTTACGCTTCTTCTCGCCGCCCGAGAAGCCCACGTTGACCGGCCGCTTGAGCATGTCGGCATCGATCTTGAGGTCCTTGGCCTTCGCCCGGATCAGCTTGAGGAAATCTGCCGCGCTCATCTCCTCCTGGCCCTTGGCCTTGCGCTGGGCGTTCAGCGCCGTGCGCAGGAAGGTCATGTTACCCACGCCCGGGATCTCGACCGGGTACTGAAAGGCCAGGAAAAGACCAAGGGCCGCGCGCTCCTCGGGCTCCAGGGCCAGTACGTCTTCGCCTTCGAGATGCACCGAGCCATCCGTCACCTCGTAGCCCTCGCGGCCCGAGAGAACATAGGAAAGCGTCGATTTGCCCGACCCGTTCGGCCCCATGATGGCATGGACCTTGCCGGCTTCGACCTCGAGGTCGACACCCTTGAGGATCTGCTTGTCCTCTTCTTCAAGTTTGACGTGCAGATTCTTGATATTCAGCATTTTTACCTCTTTCTACAATGGGCCGGGGCTGACGGTCGCCCGGCGGGGTTTGATGACAGGGTCCGACCTGGACCGGTCCGAGGCCGCGGCACGCGACGCCGCCCGCGCCCCGACTCCATGTCGATTTCGTTGGCTTGCATCCCGGCCATGATCACGCTTTTTCGGTCTTGCGCGTGTCACGCGCCTTTCGCCGGGGCTCCAGCACCTCGGCGTAGGCGGGGGCCGCGCCCGGCTCCGCGCGCCCGCGTCGGGCCAGCGCGCCCAACGCCTGCAACGCGATGTCCGGGCTGTCGAACATCGTGTCCGCGGCCAGCGCAAGATGCGCCAACTGGTCATCCGACAGCGCGTCGGGGCCGGGCACATCGCGCAGGTAGACCGCGTCGCCGTCCAGCAATTGGCTGGTCATGGCGGGGCGATGGACAAGGTCCTCGTGGTCATGCGGCAACATCACGGACTTGGTGAACAGGAACTTGTGCAGCTTGAAGCCGTTGGCCCGCAGCGTCGCGTCCAGATCGCCGAAGACCGGCTCATCCTCGTAGATCCGATGGAACCGGACCTCGGTCAGGATGGCCACGGTTTCGGACAGGGTCCGGGGGCCGGTCTCGACCACCTCGCCCTCGGCGCCCTGCAGGTCCATCTTGAGCACGTCGACACCCGGCAGGCCCGTGACCTCGTCCAGCCCGGTGGTGCGCATCGGCACGGTCTCGATCGGGCGGCGCGGAGACATCCACTTTTCCTTGCCCAGCTGGCCCAGCGCCCGCCCATCGAAGGGAAAGAGCGAGGTGAAACCGGAATTGGGATGCACGTGCAGCACACGCTCGCCCGGACGGCCGATGGCGACCGGGAAATAGGTTTCCCGGTCGGACTTGGTCTGCTGCAGCTTGGCAAAGGCCTCCGCATGCGGCTCGAAGCCGTAGACATCGCACAGGCCCGCCTCCAGCAGGGGCTGGTAAGGCGGCGCGCCCAGCGGGTTGGCGCCGACGTCGCAAACGCGCATGGCGCGCGCGGGCGACAGGTGGCGCGACAGGACCTCAAGACGGGACATCGGTATCAGCCCGGCAAGGCACAGGCCGGGCGGGCAGCCCGCCAAGCCATGGGACGAGACAGGAGCGACAGGGGCATCAGCCGACACTCCCTTCCAGCGAGATCGCCACAAGCTGCTGAGCTTCCATGGCGAATTCCATGGGCAGGGCCTGAAGGACGTCCTTGGCGAAACCGTTCACGATCAGCGCGACGGCTTCTTCCTCGTCAATGCCGCGGCTGCGGGCATAGAACATCTGGTCCTCGTCGATCTTGCTGGTGGTGGCCTCATGCTCCACCCGCGAGGAGTTGTTCTTCACCTCGATGTAGGGGACGGTATGTGCGCCGCAGGTATCCCCGATCAGCAGGCTGTCGCACTGGGTGAAATTGCGGCTGTTCTTGGCCTTGGGATGCATCGAGACAAGCCCGCGATAGGTGTTCTGGGCGTGCCCCGCGCTGATCCCCTTGGAGACGATGCGCGACTTGGTGTTCTTGCCCAGGTGCACCATCTTGGTGCCGGTGTCGGCCTGCTGCCAGTTGTTGGTGATTGCGATGGAATAGAACTCGCCCTGGCTGTCGTCGCCACGCAGGATGCAGGACGGGTATTTCCAAGTGACGGACGACCCGGTCTCGACCTGTGTCCACATGCACTTGGCCCGGTCGCCCCGGCAGTCGGCGCGCTTGGTGACGAAGTTGTAGATGCCGCCCTTGCCGTTCTCGTCGCCCGGAAACCAGTTCTGCACCGTGGAATACTTCACCTCGGCGTCTTCCTCGACGATGATCTCGACGACGGCGGCGTGCAGCTGGCTCTCGTCGCGCTGGGGCGCGGTGCAGCCTTCGAGATAGCTGACATAGCTGCCCTTGTCGGCAATGATCAGCGTGCGTTCGAACTGGCCGGTGTTTTCCGCGTTGATGCGGAAATAAGTGGACAGCTCCATCGGGCAGCGCACGCCCGGCGGAACATAGACAAAGGACCCGTCCGAGAAGACCGCCGAATTCAGCGTCGCATAGAAGTTGTCCGAAACCGGCACGACCGACCCGAGGTACTTCTTGACCAGCTCCGGGTGATCCTTGATGGCCTCGGAGATCGAACAGAAGATGACACCGGCCTTCTTGAGTTCCTCCTGGAAGGTGGTCCCGACGGAAACCGAGTCGAAGACCGCATCGACGGCGACCTTGCGACCCTCGGCGGGGGCGTCCTCGGCGCCCTCGACGCCGGCCAGCACCATCTGTTCCTTGAGCGGAATGCCCAGCTTCTCGTAGGTGGCCAACAGCTTGGGATCGACATCGTCAAGCGACTTGGGCTTCTCGGCCATGCTCTTGGGCCGGGCATAGTAATACTGTTCCTGGAAGTCGATCTGCGGGTAATCGATCATGGCCCACTCGGGCTCTTCCTTCTCCAGCCAGCGATCGTAGGCGGCCAGCCGCCACTCGGTCATCCAGCCGGGCTCCTCGTTGCGCTCGGAGATCAGCTTGACGATATCGCGGGTCAGCCCCTTGGGGGCATAGTCCATCTCGATATCCGTCTCCCAGCCGTACTTGTACTTGCCCAGGGACTTGACCGCATCCACGGTTTCCTGATCGACGCCTTCCTTGACGTCCACGTCCAGCTTGTCCATCGCGGTCATTCCCTATTCCCCTTTCGTTGCGCACCCGTCATGCGGCGCGGGCGCGGTGTTTCCTCAGCTTTTCTGCCCAGACGTCCGCAAAGCGCAGCACGTCCTCTTGCGTGGTTCCGGGCCCCAGCGAGACCCGCGTGGCGCAGCCCGCCGCCCCGGCGTCGAAACCCAGTGCGCGCAGCACCCGGCTTTCCGTGACCTTGCCGCTGGAACAGGCCGATCCGGCACTGATTGCGAACCCGGCAAGATCCATGGCCATGACCTGCGTCTCCCCTTTCCAGCCGGGTGTCACGAAGCAGGTCGTGTTGGGCAGGCGATCGGCCCCTTTCCCGACGAAAATAGTCTCCTTTGAGGCAGCCTCAAGAGCATTTTCTAGAATATTTCTAAATTGTGCGATTTCTTCCCAGCGCCCGGCCGCAAGCTCGGCCACGGCGGCGCTGATCGCCGCCCCCATGCCCACGATCCCGGGCAGGTTCTCGGTGCCCGAGCGACGACCCATCTCCTGCCCGCCGCCGCGGATGCGCGCGGCAAGGTCACTACCCTGAGGCACGACCAGCGCCCCGACCCCCTTGGGCCCGCCGAACTTGTGGGCCGACAGCACCGCCATTTCCGCCCCAGACCAGTCATGGGCAAAAGGCAGACGCCCCACTGCCTGGGTCACGTCGCTGACGGCGAGGCCGCGGGGCAGATCCTGCACGACGCCCGTCTCGGAATTGGCCAACTGCAACGCGGTGACGCCGGGGGCCTGCACGGCGACCCGGCCCTGCCCATCCACCGGCAGCACCGGGTCGATCCAGGACCAGACCGCATCGTGCTCGATACTGGCGCCGGACAGGCCGCGCCCGGCCAGCGCCAGCGCCGCCGCCTCGCTCGCCCCCGAGGTAAAGACGATGTCCGAGCCCATCGCGCCCAGCGCCTCGGCCACCTGCGCGCGCGCCTTTTCGAGCAGTCCCTTGGCCGCGCGCCCCTCGGTGTGCACGCTTGATGGGTTGCCGACCACGTCGTAGGCCTCGAGCATGGCCGCGCGCGCCTCGGGGCGCAGCGCGGCGGTGGCGTTATGATCGAGGTAGACGCGCCGCATCATGCAACCGGGTCTACCGGCCCGGAATATCCCCTGGTTCGGGGCAGAGCCCCCAACCTATCACCAGCGGGTCCGCGGCAGGCCATCCAGTCTCGCCCCATCATTCGTCCACCAATTCGAACAGCGAGGGGACCGCCGGACAAGGCGCCAGGGAATTGCCCACCACATCTGACAGGCGGGTCTGGTGCAGGAAAACATAGACATGCGCCGACATCCCCTCCCACAACCGGTTGGTCAGCGACTGCGCGCGCGATCCCGACAGCCCCCCCGAGGCGCCGGCGCCGGTGTGCATGGCGTCCACGGTCTCGTCCACCGCCGCCAGCACCTCGACCACGCGAATCTCGGGCGCGGGCCGGGCCAGGCGATAGCCGCCGCCGGGGCCGCGCACGCTCTCGACCAGTTTCGCCCGGCGAAGCTTGACGAAAAGCTGCTCCAGGTAGGGCAGGGAAATGCTCTGCCGCCTCGACAATTCCGCCAGGGAGGTGAGCGATCCCTCGGGCTGAAGGGCAATATCGACCAGCGCCACCATCGCGTAGCGCCCCTTGGTGCTGAGTTTCATGGTCTTTCCCCGCTTGTCGTCGCGCCGGTCAGTTGACGAAGGCGCGGCGCCCCATTAGGTCGATATGGCCGGAGCGATCGCGCCGGATTAGAACACTTCTAAGGTGGCCGAGCGTTTCCGTCAAGAAAGCCGTGCCCCGGACATGAACGGACCGCAATGCCCGAAGTCATCTTTCCAGGACCCGAAGGACGTCTCGAAGGACGCTATCACCCCCGTCGGGAACGTGACACGCCCATCGCCATCATCCTGCACCCGCATCCGCAATTCGGCGGCACCATGAACAACCGGGTTGTCTACAACCTGCACTACGCCTTCTTCAACTTGGGCTTCAACGTGCTGCGGTTCAACTTTCGCGGGGTTGGCCGCAGCCAGGGCGAATACGACCAGGGCGTGGGCGAACTGGCCGATGCCACTTCGGCGCTGGACTACCTGCAATCCATGAACCAGAACGCCAAGCATTGCTGGGTCGCCGGGTTTTCCTTCGGGGCCTGGATCGGGATGCAGTTGCTCATGCGCCGCCCCGAGATCAGCGGCTTCGTATCGGTCAGCCCGCCAGCGAACATGTACGACTTCTCTTTCCTGGCGCCCTGTCCCTCTTCGGGGCTGGTCATCAACGGCGCCGCCGACCGCGTGGCCCCGCCCTCCGACACCACCGCACTTGTGAGCAAGCTGCACGAGCAGAAGGGCATCACCGTCACGCATGAAGAGGTGCCCGGCGCGGGGCATTTCTTCGAGGACGCGCACATGGACACCATGATCGAGACCGTCTCGGGCTACGTTTCGCACCGGCTGACCGAAACGACGCGCTGATGGCCCAAGACGTCGAGACCCTGGCCGCCCGGCTCGCCGAGGACGTGATCGAGGTTCAGGACGCCACCGGAGAGGACCGCCTGTTCGTCGAGGTGGGCGACGTCATCGGCGCATCCTCGCAAACGCTGGAAGAGGCCTTCCTGACGCAGGTCCGGATCCGCATGGCCGAACGCAAGGCCCGCGGCTTTCTCAAGGATCGGCTGCACCAGATTGAGGCGAACCTCAAGGGCCGGTCGGGCGACTGATCCCGGGGCTGCGGCAAATCCGGCATAATCTGGTATACTATCGCATACCATCTTCCATCGGGGCGGCATTTCCGCTAAGGGGCAGACAACAGGCGCCGCACGCCCTGGCGGCGCGCCCCACCCCGAGTGAAGCGAAAAGGCGATTCCATGTCCCATTCCGAGACCCCCGACATCATCTACACCAAGGTCGATGAGGCCCCCGAACTGGCCAGCGCCTCGCTCTTGCCGATCGTTCAGCGCTTCGCCAAGGCGGCGGGCATTCGCGTTGGCAGCCGGGATATCTCGCTCGCGGGCCGCATCGTGGCCACCTTCTCGGACGAGCTGGCGCCCGACCAGCGCCTGCCCGACGACCTCGCCGCGCTGGGCGACCTGGTCAAGCAGCCCCATGCCAATGTCATCAAGCTGCCCAACATCTCGGCCTCCGAGCCGCAGCTGGTCGCGGCCGTCAAGGAACTGCAGGCCAAGGGCTTCGCCCTGCCTGACTATCCCTACGAGCCGAAGACCGATGCCGAAAAGGCCGTCCGGGCCAAGTACGACACGATCAAGGGGTCCGCGGTGAATCCGGTTCTGCGCGAGGGCAATTCCGACCGCCGCGCCGCCGGGGCCGTCAAGAAATACGCCCAGGACAACCCGCACCGCATGGGCGACTGGGACGCCTCCAGCAAGACGCGCGTTGCCTCCATGCAGGGCGGCGATTTCTTTTCCAACGAGGTCTCGGCCACGCTGGACACGGACGCGACCGCCCGGATTGTACTTGAAACCGCCGACGGCGAGACCATGCTGAAAGAGGGTGTCTTCTACCCGGCGGGCACCGTCGTCGACGCCACCTACATGAGCGCCGCCGCGCTGGACGCCTTCCTGGCCGAGGAAATCGAGAAGAGCAAGACCGAGGGCACGCTCTTTTCGCTGCACATGAAGGCAACGATGATGAAGGTGTCCGACCCGATCATCTTCGGCCACGCGGTGCGGCAGTTCCTCCAGCCGGTCTTCGACAAGTACGGCGACGAGATGAAGGCCGCCGGCGTCGATCCCAATTCCGGGCTGGGCGCGCTGCTCGACCGCGTTTCCGACAAGCCCGAGATCGTGGCCGAGATCGAGCGGGTCATGGCCGAGCGTCCACCCATGTACATGGTCGACAGCGGCAAGGGCATCACCAACCTGCACGTGCCCAGCGACGTGATCATCGACGCCTCGATGCCTGCGCTGATCAAGGCCGGTGGCAAGGGCTGGGGACCGGACGACGCCCAGCACGACACCAATTGCGTCATCCCCGACAATTCCTATGCGCCGGTCTATGACGAAACGATCAAGTTCTTCAAGGAAAACGGCAAGCTGGACCCGGCGACCGCCGGGACCGTCCAGAACCTCGGACTGATGGCACAGAAGGCCGAGGAATACGGCAGCCACCCCACAACCTTCGAGATCCCGCAGGCCGGCGCCGTCAAGATGATCCTCGACGATGGCACCGTGCTGCATCAGCACACTGTTCAGGCGGGCGACATCTGGCGCTCGGCCAGTGCGCGCAAGGCCCCGATCGAGGATTGGGTCAAGCTGGCCATCGACCGACAACAGGCCACCGGATACCGGGCGATCTTCTGGCTGGACGAGGCCCGCGCCCATGACGCCGAATTGATCCGATACGTGAAGCCGATCCTGCAAGCCGCTGGTGTCGAAGCCAAATTCGAGATCATGGCCCCGCGCGAGGCGACCCGCGCCAGCTTGGAGACTATTACAAAGGGCGAGAACACCATCGCCATCACCGGCAATGTCCTGCGCGATTATCTGACCGACCTGTTCCCGATCCTGGAACTGGCGACCAGCGCCAAGATGCTGTCCATCGTCAAGCTGATGAACGGCGGCGGGCTGTTCGAGACCGGCGCCGGGGGCTCGGCCCCCAAGCACGTCCAGCAACTGCACGAAGAAAACCACCTGCGCTGGGACAGCCTGGGCGAGTTCTGTGCTCTGGGCGAGAGTTTCAAGTTCCTGGCCGACCAGAAGGGCAACGAGAAGGCCCGCGTCCTGGGCAACGCGGTCGAGGCGGCGACGCAGGGCGTGCTGGATCATGACCGCAGCCCCAGCCGCAAGGTGGGCGAGCCCGACAACCGCGACAGCCACTACTGGTTCGCCCGCTACTGGGCCGAGGCGCTGGCCGCCCAGGCCGATGACGCGGACCTGGCCGCCGAATTCGCACCGCTGGCCAAGGCGCTGTCCGAGGGCGAGGCCCAGATCACCGGCGACCTGGCCGCGGCACAGGGCCGGCCGGCCGATACCGGCGGCTATTACATGAACGACGACGCCAGGCTTGCGCAGGTCATGCGCCCGAGTGCGACGCTGAACGACATCATCGGCTGACCCACCCCAAGACACCGACCGGCGCGGCCCCAACGGGCGCGCCGGTTTCCAAGCCCGAACCCATGCAGGAGGGTCCCATGTCGAAGATCAAGGTAGACAACCCAATCGTCGAGATGGACGGCGACGAGATGACCCGCATCATCTGGCAGGTCATCAAGGACAAGCTGATCCTGCCCTATCTGGATATCGACCTGCTCTACTACGATCTGGGTATCGAGGAGCGCGACCGCACCGAGGACCAGGTCACCATCGACGCCGCCGAAAAGACCAGGGAGATCGGCGCGGCGGTCAAGTGCGCCACGATCACCCCCGACGAAGCACGGGTCGAGGAATTCGGCCTGAAAAAGATGTGGCGCAGCCCCAACGGCACGATCCGCAACATCCTTGGCGGCGTGGTCTTCCGGGCGCCGATCATCTGCCGCAACGTGCCGCGCCTCGTGCCCGGCTGGACCAAGCCCATCGTGATCGGTCGCCACGCTTTCGGCGACCAGTACCGCGCCACGGACATGAAGTTTCCCGGTCCCGGCAAGCTGTCCATGAAATTCGTGGGCGAAGACGGCACCGTGATCGAGGAAGAGGTCTACGATGCGCCGTCCTCGGGCGTTTTCATGGGCATGTACAACCTTGACGATTCGATCCGCGACTTCGCCCGCGCCTCGATGAATTACGCGCTGAACATGGGCTGGCCGCTTTATCTCTCGACCAAGAACACCATCCTGAAACAATATGACGGCCAGTTTCTGCAGCTGTTCCAGCGGGTCTTCGAGGAAGAGTTCAAGGACAGCTTCGACGCGGCCGGCATCTGGTACGAACACCGCCTGATCGACGACATGGTCGCCTGTGCCATGAAGTGGAACGGCGGCTTCGTCTGGGCCTGCAAGAACTACGATGGCGACGTGCAGTCGGACACCGTGGCGCAGGGCTTCGGCAGCCTTGGCCTGATGACATCGCAACTGATGACCCCCGATGGCAAGATCGTCGAGGCCGAGGCCGCCCATGGCACCGTCACCCGCCACTACCGCCAGCACCAGAAGGGCGAGGCGACCTCGACCAATTCCATCGCCTCGATCTATGCCTGGACCGGGGGGCTCAAGCACCGGGCCAAGCTGGACGGCAACGCGGCGCTCAAGACCTTTGCCGAAACCCTGGAGAGGGTCATCGTGGACACGGTCGAAAGCGGCGACATGACCAAGGACCTGGCCCTGCTTGTGGGCCCCGACCAGCGCTGGCTGACGACCGAGGGCTTCCTCGAAAGGATCGACGCGAACCTGGACAAGGCGCTCAAGGGCTGAGCCACGCCAGAGCCGCGATTGGCCATTCAGCCCGCGGGGCTTTTCGTTTTGACACCGGCCGCACGGTGGCCTAGCGGACGCGCATGGCGCAGGATATCCCCACGACCCCGCATTCCACGCTGGAAGACGCCCAGGCCTTCGCCCTCGGCACGGCCATGTGCGCGCTGGGCATCACCATGCTCACGCACCTGGGCCTGATCACCGGGCAGACGGCCGGGCTGGCGGTGCTCCTGTCCTATGTTACCGGCTGGTCTTTCGGCCCGATCTTCTTCGTGCTCAACCTGCCCTTCTACTGGCTGGGCTGGGTGCGGCTGGGCCGCCGCTTCGTGGTCAAGAGCCTGGTCTGCGTCACCCTGTTGTCCGTGATGGCAGAGACCTTCCCGGGCCTCGTCCGCTTCGACCAACTGGACCCGGTGCTTGGCGCGCTGCTGATCGGCGGCGTCACCGGGCTGGGCCTGATCGTGATCTTCCGCCACGGCGCGTCGCTGGGCGGGGTCGGCGTGCTGGGGCTGGTGATCCAGGACCGCACCGGGTTCCGCGCGGGCTATGTCCAGTTGGCCTTCGACGTGGCGCTCTTCGCCGCGGCTTTCGCCATCATGGAACCGCGGCTGGTGCTCTTCTCGCTGGCTGGCGCGGTGGTCGCCAACCTGATCATCGCCACCAACCACCGCCATGACCGCTACACGGGACGATAATCCATGCCAAAGCATTTCATCTGGCTGATGCTCGCCGTCGCCGCCGAAACCATCGGCACCTCCGCCCTGCAGGCCAGCCAGCAGTTCACCCGGCTCTGGCCATCGGTCCTGGTCGTCGTTGCCTACGCGATCAGTTTCTACCTGCTCTCGCTGACGCTGCGATACATGCCCGTGGGCATCATGTATGCCATGTGGTCGGGACTGGGCATCGTTTTCATCGCGCTGATCGGCTGGCTGGTGTTCCGGCAGACGCTGGACCTGCCCGCCGTGTTCGGCATGGCCCTGATCCTCGCCGGGATCGTGATCATCCAGCTCTTTTCCAAGACCGCCGTCCACTAGGCGTCTTCTGGCCGGAAATATCCCGGGGTTTGGGGCAGCGCCCCAATCAGGCAAATAATGGCTGCGCAGCAGACAATTTGAACACACCCCCTACCCTTTCGCCCGGCCCCGCGATATGGCCTGCGCAACTCTTCCAAAGGACACCCGCATGGACCTGCGCAATATCGCCATCATCGCCCACGTCGACCACGGCAAGACCACGCTCGTGGACGAGCTTCTCAAGCAATCCGGGGTCTTCCGCGAAAACCAGGCCGTGGCCGAGCGCGCCATGGATTCCAACGACCTCGAACGCGAGCGCGGCATCACGATCCTGGCCAAGGCAACCAGCGTCGAATGGGGCGAGACGCGCATCAACATCGTGGACACGCCAGGCCACGCGGACTTCGGCGGCGAAGTGGAACGCATCCTGTCGATGGTCGATGGCGTGGTGCTGCTGGTGGATGCCGCCGAGGGGCCGATGCCGCAGACCAAGTTCGTCACCTCCAAGGCGCTGGCCCTGGGGCTGCGGCCCATCGTGGTGCTCAACAAGGTCGACAAGCCCGACGCCGAACCCGACCGCGCCCTCGACGAGGTTTTCGACCTCTTCTCGGCCCTGGATGCCGACGAGGACCAGCTCGATTTCCCCTATCTCTACGCCTCGGGACGCGCAGGCTGGGCCGACGCCGAAATCGACGGTCCGCAAAAGGACCTTACCGCGCTCTTCAGCATGATCGTCGATCACGTGCCCGAGCCCCGGCAGATCTCAGCCAAGTCCGAGTCGTTTTCCATGCTCGCGGTCACACTGGGCGCCGACCCCTTCATTGGCAGGCTCCTGACGGGCCGGGTGGAAAGCGGTACGCTGAAACCGGGGGCCACCGTGCAGGCCCTCAGCCGCAAGGGCGACAAGATCGAGAGCTTCCGGGTCTCCAAGATCCTGGCCTTCCGGGGCCTGGCCCAGCAGCCCATCGAGGAAGCCGTTGCCGGCGATATCATCAGCATCGCTGGCATGGCCAAGGCCACCGTGGCCGACACGATCTGCGCCCCCGAGGTCACCGCGGCGATCCCGGCCCAGCCAATCGACCCGCCGACCATCAGCGTCACCTTCGGCATCAACGACAGCCCGCTGGCCGGCCGCGACGGCAAGAAGGTCCAGTCTCGCGTGATCCGAGAGCGCCTGATGAGGGAGGCCGAGATCAACGTCGCCATCAAGGTCACGGATACGCCCGGTGGCGAGGCCTTCGACGTCGCCGGACGCGGCGAATTGCAGATGGGCGTTCTGATCGAGAATATGCGCCGCGAGGGCTTCGAACTGTCGATCTCGCGCCCCCGGGTCCTGTTCCAGGAGCAGGACGGCCAGCGCATGGAACCGATCGAGGAAGTCACCATCGACGTGGACGACGACCATTCCGGTGCCGTGATCGAAAAGCTGACCGGCCCGCGCAAGGGCGAACTGGTCGAGATGAAACCGGCCGGGGCGGGCAAGACGCGGATCGTGGCCCACGTGCCAGCGCGCGGGCTCATCGGCTATCACGGCGAATTCCTGACCGACACGCGCGGCACCGGCGTGCTCAACCGCATGTTCCACGGCTGGGCCCCGCACAAGGGCCCGATTCCCGGCCGCCGCCAAGGGGTGCTGATCTCGATGGAGAACGGCCAATCCGTCGCCTTTGCCCTGTGGAACCTGGAGGACCGCGGCAAGATGTTCATCGGCGCCCAGACGGACGTCTACCAGGGCATGATCATCGGCGAGCATTCCCGTGAAAACGACCTCGAGGTCAACCCGCTCAAGGGCAAGAAGCTCACGAACGTGCGTGCTTCGGGCACGGATGAGGCGGTGCGCCTGACCACGCCTGTGACGCTCTCGCTGGAAGAAGCCATCGCCTATATCGACGATGACGAACTGGTCGAGGTCACGCCCAACGCCATCCGCCTGCGCAAGCGTCACCTTGACCCCCACGAGCGCAAACGCCAAGCCAAGGCGGCAGGCTGACCAGGATTGCACGCCTTTATTCCCGTGGCCGACAGGCCCGGGAAACAGGTTACTCGTCGATTTCGATGACCATGAGCTCGCGCTCGGACGCGCCGCGCGCGTGGCTCAGCGCCTCCTGGTAGTCGGGGCTGTTGTAGCACTCCACGGCCGCCTCGACCGACGGGAAGCGTGCAACCACGTTTCGCGGCCGTTCTTTGCCTTCCAGTTGCACGACGCGACCCCCACGGGCCAGGAAAGTGCCGTCATGCTTGGCAACGGCCGGTCCGGCCAGCTTGGCGTATTCGCCATAGGCGTCAGGGTCCGTCACCGTGACATGGGCAATCCAGAGTGCGGGCATCAGGTCCCCTCCATCATAACGAGAACACGCGGCGCGGCGCGCCGGGCATTTGGCAGACTGTCGTCGTCTGGCAACCTGTCATACCACGCTTCCGCGGTGGCGCAATCGGGGAATTCCGCGACACAGTGGCGGTCGCGCATCCGGCCGCTCGAGCACGCGTTGCCTCGCCTTTACCGGGAAACGCCGGCCGCGTTCGGCGGCACGGGCCTCCGTCTACGCGGCATATGTGGCGCGTCTTCGGGACGCGGGACCTCGTTTCGCGCGATCGGCTCGGCGCTCAGCCCAACACCTTTTCCGCCGCCGCGATGGCGGCCTGGGCATTGCCCGCATCCTTTCCGCCGCCCTGGGCCATGTCCGGGCGGCCGCCGCCACCCTTGCCACCCAACTCGCCCACGGCTGCGCGGACAAGGTCCACGGCGCTGACGGTTTCGGTCAGGTCCGGTGTCACGCCTGCGGCCACCGCCGCCTTGTCGCCCGCATCGGCGATCAGCAAGACGGCCCCGCTGCCCATCCGGCCCTTCATGTCGTCGATGATACCGGGAAGGTCCTTGCCGGTCACCCCGGACAGCACCTGAGAGGTGAAGGGTATACCATTGATCTCCCGTGCGTCGGGCCCGTTCGATCCGCCGCCGCCCATCGCAAGTTCGCGTCTGAGCTGCGCAACCTCGTTCTGGAGGGCGCGACGCTCCTCGAGGACCGTCCTGAGGCGGTCGGGTACGTCGTCCGGCCGGGTTTTCAGCGCCAGCGCCGCTTCGGCCAACCGGTGGTCCTGCCCCGTCAGATAGTCCAGCGCGGCCTGCCCGGTCAGCGCCTCGATCCGGCGAACCCCCGCGCTGGAGGCGCTGTCGGACAGGCACACGAAGGCGCCGATATCGCCGGTCTGGCGCACATGGGTGCCGCCGCAAAGCTCGATCGACCAGGTCTGCCCGTCCAGCCCCTTGCCGGTCTCGGCCTTGCCCATGGAAACGACACGCACCTCGTCGCCGTATTTCTCGCCAAAGAGCGCCTGCGCACCCAGCGACCGGGCATCATCGGGTGTCATGATGCGGGTGGTGACGGGGCTGTTCTGGCGGATCATCCCGTTCACGCGGGTCTCGATCGCGCGGATCTCGTCCAGAGAGATCGGCTTGGCGTGGCTGAAGTCGAACCTCAGACGGTCGGGCGCATTGAGCGAGCCGCGCTGCGCGACGTGATCCCCCAGCGCCTCGCGCAGGGCTTCGTGCAGCAGGTGCGTGGCAGAGTGGTTGGCGCGGATCGTGGTGCGGCGGGCGTGGTCCACTTCCAGTTCCGCGCCCTGGCCCGTGGACATCTCGCCTTCGGTGACCTCCGCGAAGTGGATGAAGACCCCGGCGGCCTTTTTCGTGTCGGTGATCCGGGCTGCGCCGGTGTCCGTCGTCAGCGTGCCGCTGTCGCCCACTTGGCCGCCGGCCTCTGCGTAGAAGGGTGTCTGGTTGCAGACAACCTGCACGGTCTCGCCCGCCTTGGCGCTCTCGGTCCTGTCGCCGCCACGGACGATCGCGACGACCTGGCCCTCGGCCTTTTCGGTGTCATAGCCCAGGAAATCCGTCGCCCCGTGCTCATCTGCGATGTCGAACCAGACGTCGGCGTCCGCCGCCTCGCCCGATCCGGCCCAGGCCGCGCGCGCCTTGGCCTTCTGTTCCGCCATTGCCGCATCGAAGCCATCGGTATCGACCTGGATTCCTCGGTCGCGCAGGGCATCCTGTGTAAGGTCCAGCGGAAACCCGTAGGTGTCATAGAGCTTGAAGGCGGTTTGCCCGGCAAGCGCCTCACCTTCCTTCATGTCCGAGGTTTCCTCGGCCAGCAGTTTCAGGCCCCGGTCAAGGGTCTGGCGAAAACGCTGCTCTTCCCCCAGCAGGGTTTCCTCGATCGTGGCCTGGCGTTCGCTCAGTTCCGGGTAATGCCCGCCCATCTGCTTGACCAGTTCCGGAACAAGCCGGTGCATGACCGGGTCCTTTGCGCCCAGCAGGTGTGCGTGGCGCATGGCCCGGCGCATGATCCGGCGCAGCACGTAACCGCGCCCCTCGTTGCCCGGCAGCACCCCCTCGGCGATCAGGAAAGAGGTAGAGCGCAGGTGATCGGCAATCACCCGGTGATGCACGTTGCCACCGCCATCGGGGTCCACGCTCGTGGCATTCGCGCTGGCCTCGATCAGCGCGCGCATCAGGTCGGTGTCGTAATTGTCGTGCTTGCCCTGCAACAGCGCGCCGATCCGTTCCAGCCCCATGCCGGTGTCGATGGACTGCATGTCCAATGCTTTCATTGAACCGTCCTCGAACTGCTCGTTCTGCATGAAAACGATGTTCCAGATCTCGATGAAACGGTCCCCGTCCTCGTCCGGGCTGCCCGGCGGGCCGCCGGGAATGTGATCGCCGTGATCGTAGAAGATTTCCGTGCAGGGGCCACAGGGGCCGGTCGGCCCCATCTGCCAGAAGTTGTCAGCGGTATCGATGCGGATGATCCGGTCGTCGGGAACGCCGATCTTGCGCCACAGCGCATGGGCCTCGTCATCGGTATGGTAGATCGTTGTCAGCAGGCGCGACGGGTCGATGCCGAACTCCCGGGTCAGCAGTTCCCAGGCGAAGGGGATCGCCTCGGCCTTGAAATAGTCGCCGAAGCTGAAATTTCCCAGCATTTCGAAGAAGGTATGGTGCCGGGCGGTATAGCCGACATTGTCCAGATCATTGTGCTTGCCGCCCGCCCGCACGCACTTCTGGCTGGTGGTGGCGCGCTGGTAGTCGCGATGTTCCAGGCCGGTGAAAAGATTCTTGAACTGCACCATCCCGGAATTGGTGAACATCAGCGTCGGATCGTTGCGCGGCACCAGGGGCGAACTGGGCACGACGGCGTGGCCCTGACGCTTGAAATAGTCGAGGAAAGTGCTGCGGATATCGGCAAGGCTGGTCATGATCGCATCCCGGGGTTTATGGCCGGTCAGAAATAGCCTTGGGCCGCGCGACTGTCCACAGGGCGCGGATGCGAAAGGGGCACCGGCCAAACGACCGGTGCCCCCGATTTTCGGTCTGTCGCGCCGCCCGGCGCTCAGCCCTCGACCAGGGCGTCGTCATCGCCATCGGGCGGCGAGTCGAACTCCAGCCCGTGGGCGGCGCGGATCTTGTCCTCGATATCATGGGCGATGGCGGCATTTTCCTTCAGGAAGGTCTTGGCGTTCTCGCGCCCCTGGCCGATGCGCTCGTCACCGTAGCTGAACCAGGCGCCCGATTTCTCGACCACGCCGGCCTTTACGCCCAGGTCGAGAAGCTCGCCGTTCTTCGATATGCCCTCGCCATACATGATGTCGAATTCCACCTGCTTGAAGGGCGGAGCGACCTTGTTCTTGACGACCTTGACGCGGGTGGCGTTGCCCACGACCTCGTCACGGTCCTTGACCGCGCCTATGCGCCGGATGTCGAGCCGCACGGAAGAATAGAATTTCAGCGCGTTGCCGCCGGTGGTGGTCTCGGGGCTGCCGAACATGACACCGATCTTCATGCGGATCTGGTTGATGAAGACGACCATGCAGTTGGACCGGCTCATCGAGCCGGTCAATTTGCGCATCGCCTGGCTCATCAGGCGGGCCTGGACACCGACGCTGCTGTCGCCCATGTCGCCCTCAAGCTCGGATTTCGGGGTCAACGCGGCGACCGAGTCGACCACGATCATGTTGACCGCGCCCGATCGGACCAGCGTATCGGTGATTTCCAGCGCCTGTTCGCCCGTGTCGGGCTGCGAGATCAAAAGCTCGTCCAGGTCGACACCCAGTTTCTTGGCATACTGCGGATCAAGCGCGTGCTCGGCGTCAACGAAGGCGCAGACGCCGCCCTTTTTCTGTTCCTCGGCCACGGCGTGCAGCGTCAACGTGGTCTTGCCCGACGATTCGGGACCGTAGATCTCGATGATGCGGCCCTTGGGCAGCCCGCCGATGCCCAGCGCGATATCCAGGCCGAGCGACCCGGTCGAGGTCGCCTCGATGTCGCGCATGGCATTGTCGCCGCCCATCTTCATGATGGACCCCTTGCCGAATTGCCGCTCGATCTGCGCCAGGGCGGAATCGAGGGCCTTTTGCTTATCTGCCGATGCTTTGTCTGTCATGTTGAGGAGATCTGCCGTTGCCATGTGTGAAACCCTTATTCCATACCCGCCCGCGGGCAGCAATTGGTGCCGTGTTCGCGTCTTGTTCCACGGTATGGGACCAAAACAGGAACATTTCAATAGAATTCTTAACCATGAGCATGCGGCGCCAAGGTTAACAGCAGGTTTATGCCGAGGCGCGGCCCCTGACTCAGCCGGGCGCCGCGCAGGCCTCGCCCAGCACCTCGGGCAGCGCGAGCAACCCGTGTAGCCCGCAGTTGCCCTCGACGAGGTCCGCCAGGGTCAAACGATCCAATTCGTCGTAGAATGCCGCGAGCGCCCGCGTCAGGGCATGGCGCAACCGGCATGTGCCAATCAGCGGGCAGGTGTTCGTCTCGGGGTCGAAGCATTCCGCGAAGGGGATGTCGGCCTCGAAAACGCGAAACACCTCGCCCATCGAGATTTGCTCGGGCGGCGCGGCCAGCCGGAGCCCCCCGGTGCGGCCGCGCACCGTCTCGATGAACCCCCCCGCGTGCAGCAGGTTGACCACCCGGGCGATATGGTTGGCCGAGGCGTTGCAGGTCTCAGCCACCTCGCCAGACCGCACGAGCCGCCCCTCGTTGACCGCGCAGAACATCAGAACGCGAGAGGCAAGGTTGGTCCGGGTTGTCAGGCGCATGTCATGGATCCATCTTCTTGGAGCTGTCGGCCAGCCGGTCGATTTGTCGCATATACCGTGCCGGATTTGATTGATCCAGATCAGAGACCGGAACCTGCGCGCGCGCCGATCGTCAGCGCCCCTGCCCCACCATGAGCCCCTGCAAAAGGCTGGTGGTCAGAAAGACCAGCGCCGCGACACAGACAATCGACGGCCCCGCCGGCGTGTCGAGGACATAGGCCGCGCGCAGCCCCACGATGGCCGAGCCGCTGCCGAGGACTGCCGCGATCAGGGCCATCTGTTCAGGCGTGCGGGCCAGCGGCCGCGCCGCGGCTGCCGGAATGATCAACATGGCCGCGATCAGCAGCACGCCGACCACCTTGATCGCCACGGCCACGGTGATCGCAAGCGCGAGGGTCAGCACCAGTTGTTCGCGGCGCGGGTTTATACCGCTGGCATGCGCCAGTTCCTCGTTCAGGGTGGCGGTCAGAAGCGCCGACCAGCGCCAGCCGATCAGCCCGACGACCAGCGCCGCGCCGCCCCAGATCACCGCCAGGTCGCCGCGCGACACCGCCAGGATGTCGCCAAAGAGATAGGCCATCAGGTCGATGCGGATTCCCGACAGGAAGGACACCGCGACCAGTCCGAAGGCCAGCGCCGAATGCGCGAGCACCCCAAGCAGCGTGTCCATGGCATAGCCGCGCCCCGACAGCGCCGTGACGGTCAGCGCCATGGCCAGGGCCACCGCCATGGCCCCGGCAAAGATCGACACCTGCAAGGCCAGCGAAAGCGCCACGCCGAGGATCGCCGCATGCGCGGTGGCATCGCCGAAATAGGCCATCCGGCGCCAGACCACGAAACTGCCCAGCGGGGCCGCGGCAATGGCCACGCCGACCCCGGCCAGCACGGCGCGGGTCATGAAATCGTCCAGCATCACTCGGCGGCCTCCTTGCCGGGCTGGTCGTGGGTGCAGGCCCCGTCATGGTCGTGACTGTGGTCGTGATCGTGCCGGTAGAGCGCCAGCGCCCCCCCCGTGCCGCTCCCGAAGAGCGCGCGGTATTCCGGCGCCGCCGAAACCACCGCCGGGGTGCCCTGGCAACAGACATGGCCGTTGAGGCAGATCACCCGGTCCGAGGCGCTCATGACGACGTGCAACTCGTGACTGATCATCAGCACCGCGCAGCCGGTCCCGTGCCGGACCGCGTCGATCTGGGTATAGAAGGCGGCAGAGCCGGGCTGGTCGAGCCCCTGCGTCGCCTCGTCCAGCAAAAGAAGGTCCGGCGTCTCGATCAAGGCACGCGCCAGCAGGACGCGCTGGAACTGACCGCCCGACAGGCCCGCCATCTGCCGCTGCAACAGGTCCGGCACACCGGCACTCTCGAGCGCGCGGGAACAGGCGGCCCGAGAACTGCGGCCCGGCAGGCGCAGGAACCGCTCGACGGTCATCGGCAGGGTCCGGTCAATGTGCAGTTTCTGCGGCACGTATCCGACCCGCAGGCCGGGCTTGCGGCGGATACGCCCCGCCGTGGGGCGCAGCGCCCCGATCAGCGTGCGCAGCAGCGTCGTCTTGCCAGACCCGTTGGGGCCGACCACGGTGACGATCTCTCCCGGCTCGATCGCGAAGGACACGTTGCGCAGCACCGGATCGGCGCCGTAGCCCGCGCTGAGGCTTTCCGCGGCGATCAGGCTCATTGCGCGCCACCGTCCTGGCAGGCGGGGCAGAGGCCCTCTGCCTCGACCACCGTGCGCTCGATACGGAACCCGGTGGCGCGCGCGGCCTTGCCAAGGCTGCCGCGGGCGGGTGCGGCCTGGGCCTCGGCCACCGATTCGCAGGCACGGCAGATCATGAAGGCGGGCGTGTGCCGCGCGCCGGGATGGGCGCAGGCGATGAAGGCATTGAGGCACTCGATCTTGTGCGCAAAGCCGTTGGCCACCAGGAACTCCAGCGCCCGGTAGGCTACCGGCGGCTGCGAGCCGAATCCCGCACCGCGCAGCCGGTCGAGCATATCGTAGGCGCCCAGTGCGCGATGCTCCTGCAGCAGGATTTCCAGCGCCTTGCGCCGCACGGGGGTCAGACGCAAGCCTTCGGCGGCGCATTGGGCCTCGGCCTGGGCCAACCCGTCGGAAATGCAACTGGCGTGGTCGTGCGTCCCGAAGCCCACCGGCTCGGCGGGATGGTCGGGGCTTCTCTCGGTGCCTGTATCGGTGCCCACTTCAAGGCTTGTCATGTTATCTCATATCATCTATTCAGCCACTAATGTTACACAATCACATGGAGACGCCGATGTCCAGAACCCGCCTGCCCCTCTCTGTCGCCGCCACGCTCATGGCCGGAACCGCGCTGGCCGATGTGCCGGACGTGGCCGTGGACATCGCGCCTGTTCATTCGCTGGTGGCACGCGTCATGGAAGGGATCGGCACCCCGGACCTGATCGTCGCCCCGGGCGCCACCCCCCATGAATACAGCCTGCGCCCCTCCGAGGCCGCCGCCCTGCAAGAGGCCGACCTGGTCTTCTGGATCGGCCCCGGCCTGACGCCATGGCTGGCGGACGCCATCAGCACCGTGGCCACCGGCGCCGCGGTCACCGAACTGCTAGAGGCCGATGGCGTGACCCGGTTGCCGATCCGGGAGGGCGCGTTGTTCGAGGCGCATGTCCACGATCATGGAGAGGAAGAGCACGCCCACGACGAGCATGACAACCATGGGGACGAGGGTCATGATGATCACGGGCATGATAATCATGACGATGAGGGCCGCGGCGACCATGAGGACGCCCACGCGGGCCATGATCACGGCGCGCATGACCCCCACGCCTGGCTTTCGCCCGACAACGCCGCCGTCTGGCTGAACGCCATCGCCGCCCAGCTTTCGCAAGCCGACCCCGGCAACGCCGGCGCCTACTTCGCGAATGCGACGGCAGCCCGCGCGGAGCTGGACAGCCTGTCGAACGACATCGACGCGATGCTCGACCCGGTGCGTGATGGCAGGTTCATCGTCTTTCACGACGCCTACCAGTATTTCGAGTCGGCCTTCGATCTGCCCGCCTCTGGGGCAATCTCGCTCTCGGACGCGACAGATCCGAGCCCCGCGCGCATCGCCGAAATCCGGGCCCGCGTCGACGAACAGGGCGTGACCTGCGTCCTGGCGGAACCGCAGTTCGACCCCGGCATCGTGACGGCGGTCATGGAAGGGTCCGAGGCCAGCACCGGAGTGCTGGACCCGCTGGGGTCGGACCTGGCGCCGGGACCGGAGCTTTACCCCGCAATGATGCGCGGCTTGGCCAGCACACTGGCCGACTGCCTGTGACCCGGGCGCGGGCGGCCGGTGGCGCCGCCCGTCCCTGCCCTCTCAGGCGTCGCGGTCCATGATCCATTTCACCGCCGGATCGGCCTGGAAACGCCACTTGCGCAGCGGGCCGGCCATGACGTTGAGATAGTACATCTCGAACCCGTAGGGCGCGCCGCAGGGGTGATGCCCGCGCGGCACCAGCACCACGTCGCCGTCGGAAACGGCCATGGTCTCGTCTAGGGTCCCGTCCTCGGTGTAGACCCGCTGCAGGCCGAAGCCCTGCGACGGGTTGAGGCGGTGGTAGTAAGTCTCTTCCAGGTAGGTGATGCGGGGGTAGTCATCCTCGTCATGACGGTGGCTGGGATAGGACGACCAGTTGCCGTCGGGGGTGAAGACCTCGGTGACGAGCAGACGATCGGCGTAGTCCTCGCCCTCCATGGCGATGTTGTTGATATAGCGCGTGTTGTTGCCCTTGCCGCGCTCGGTCAACTCGATGCCCTCGGGGCCGATGCGGCGGGCCGGATGCCCGCCGGTGCCCGGGGCGGAACAGACGGCTATGGTGCAGTGGGTTTCGGCAACCGCCGACCAGTCGCTGTCAGTCGGCACGTAAAGGCAATGCGGCGGGGTCTTTTCGAAGACATCCATCCGGTCGCCCAGCACGCCCCAGTCCTGCCCTGCGGCCTGCATCCGTGCCTTGCCCTCGACCATGACAAGGATCGCTTCGCGCTCGCCCGTGGTGTCGGCGGCCGTCTCGCCCGGCTGCAGACGGTGAAGCGAAAAACCGACATAACGCCAGCCGGCGCTTTCCGGGGTGATACGGTGGACTTCACCATGGGTACCGAAAGGTCTGCACAGAAGGTCAGCCATCATCCTTGTCCTTGTAGTTCTCCGGGTCGAAGACCAGGAAGAATTCGTAAACACAGAGCCCACCGAAGGCGCCGAAGATCGCGGCCCATCCGGCGTTGCCATTGACCAGTTCGAACAGCGCCCAACCAAGCGCCACCCCCGTGACGACCGCCCGCGTCGCGAGCGGCCGAAAGAAGGGGTGGCGCAGGTTGAACACCCGCTCAGGCCGCCTGCCGGGCCTGCTGGTCGGCCAGGGTGCGCGCGAACTGCGCGGCGGTCCAGCCTTCTTGCAGCGCCTGGCGCATGAAAGCGGCCATGCTGGGCGGGGCCAACCCGCCAACCGGCGGATCGGTGTCGAGGTTGGTCGGGAAGGGGTAGCCCTCGGCGCAGGCGGCGATCGCCGCGTCCAGGTCGGTGACCCCCATCGCGCCGCCCTGCTTGAGCTTGACCAGCTCGGGTAGCAGGGCCTGCGCCATGGTGCGGCGGTCCACCGCTTCCAGCGACCGGCCAAAGGCCGACGAGACCTGAAGCAGGTTCACCAGGCGTTCGACATCGGCGGTGCGGTTCTCGCCGCCGGCATGGAACACCGCCGGGTTGAAGAAGACCGCATCGCCCTTTTCCAACGGCACCTGGACATGGGCCTCTTCGAACCAGTCGCGAAAGCCCTCGTCATGAAAGGCCACATATCCCGGCCCGTAAAGCTGGCTGAAAGGCAGCAGCTTGGTCGGTCCGCTTTCCACGGCCATGTCCACATGGGCGACGGCCCCCTGAAGCGTCAGGGTCGCGGTCACCTCGTGGGCGTGGGCGGGATAGCGCATGGCCTCCTCGGCACTCATGAACCCCAGGTGATAATCCCGGTGTGCCGTCTGCGCCTTGCCGCCGGGCCGGACCTGATTGACCTGCGCCGTCATCTGGTAGTTCGGACCCAGCCAGGCCTCGGCCGCTGCCGCCAAGGACGCGTTGCCGAAATAGAGGGCAAAGCCTTCGGGGTCCTTCACGCATTGTTTTTGCAGCGAATTCCAGATCCGGTCATTGGCTCCGGCCGCGGCGAAATGATCGCCCTTGCCGGCCGCGGATTCCCGTTCCTCGACGATGATCCGTCGGAAGATCTCGCTGGCCCGGTCGATGACCGAGGTGTCCGCATAGGCCCGTTTCAGCGCGATGACACCCGCCGAGGACCGAAAGACACGACCCCATTCCGCCAGCAGGGCGCGGCGGCGTTCCGGGTCCTCCAGGGCGGGACGCAGGCTCTCCATGTCGTAGAGCGGGACATTCTTCTCGATCCCCGCGGCATGGGGGACATCCCCCGCTGTCAGGTTCTGCGAGGTCAACACCTTGAATTCGTCCAGATCGCAGGACTCCCGGTCGAAATAGCCGACGTGCCCGAGTTCCGATTTTACCATGATTTCCTCCTGCAGTTCATGGTGGTGGTGTTGACCCCGCGCGGGGGCCGGCGAAGCCTAGTGCCCGATCTCCAGCCCCGAACGGGTGCAGATTTCGGCAAGATGATCGAAGCCCATTTTCGAGTAGCGATGCGGTGGCGCCTTGGCCGGGTCCTGTTCGGCCTCGACCACGATCCAGCCGTCGTAGTCCATCGCCTTGAGACGATCCGTGATGGGTTGGAAGTCGATACAGCCCTCCGGGTCGCCCGGCACCGAGAAAACACCGTGCGCCACACCGTCGAGAAAGCTGCGATCCTCGGCCCGAACCCAGTCCAGTACCGGCTGGCGCACGGTCTTGAAGTGCACGTGGCTGACCCGGTGCCCCCATCTGTCCAGCACGGCAAGCGGGTCGGCCCCGGCAAAGTGCAGATGGCCGGTGTCGAACAGCAGCGTCAGATCGGACGTGGACCCTTCCATGAGCCAGTCGATATCCTCGGCATCCTGCACCATCGCGCCCATGTGGTGATGATAGGCCAGACGGCAGCCCCGCTCGGCGGACCATTTCGCCAGCTCCGACAACCGGGCCGCGTAGCCCATGACCTCGTCACGGGTCAACTTGGGCCGCTGGCGCACAGGGCGGTCCTGGTCGCCCTGGATGGTGTTGGAACACTCCGCATAGACCAGGCAGGGCGCATTCAGCGCCGCGAACTGGTCGACCTGGGCCCGGATCGTCGCCTTTTCCGTCTCCAGGTCGTCAAGCATGAGGTTGCCCGAACACCAGCCGCCGCAGAGTGCGACGCCGTAGCGGTCGAGATAGGCACGCAACCCCTCGGTATCCGGCGGCATCCGACGGCCGCGTTCGACGCCCGAATAGCCGATCCGGCCCGCGTCCTCCATCGCACCCTCGGTGGTGAAATCCGCCGTGAGCGCCGGCAGGTCGTCGTTCTGCCAGGCGATCAGGGATATACCCAGTTTCACACTCATCAATCGGCCCTTTGCGTCGCTTTGTTGGCCTCGTAACGGGCGCGGGCCTCGGCGACCTCGGCACGGTCGGACACCTCGGGCGTGCCCACTTCCCACCAGGTGCCGCCGTGTTCGGTGCTGGGATAGGGATCGGTGTCGATAACCACGACGTAGGGCCCGGTGACGTCGTGGCGCCGGGCCAGCGCCTCTTCCAGCTCGGCGATGCTGGCAACCTTTCGCGCGGTGGCGCCCATCGCGGCCGCATGGGCGGCAAAGTCGATGTTCGAATTCTCGCCGCCGACCGCGTGGTCGAGCATGCAATTGAACTCGGCCCCGCCCGTGCCCATCTGCAAGCGGTTGATGCAACCGAAGCCGCGGTTGTCGGTGACGACAACGGTGAAGCTGACGCCCATCATCGCCGCCGTGGCCATTTCCGAATTGGCCATCATGTAGGTGCCATCGCCGGTAAAGCAGATCACGTCGGCCCCGGGCTGGGCCATCTTGATCCCCATGGCGCCCGGGATCTCGTACCCCATGCAGGAAAACCCGTATTCCATGTGGTAGCTTCCGGGCCTGCCCGCCTTCCACAGCTTGTGCAGCTCGCCCGGCATGGTGCCGGCAGCGCACATGGCGACCGTGTCCTCGGTCGCCTGCCGCTGGACCGCGCCCACCACCTGCATGTCGGTGGGAAGCTGGTTGGTGTCCTCGGGCGGGGCGGTGACGGGATCGACCTTGGCAAACCAGGCCGGTTTCAGTCCCTCGATGTCGCCCGGCGCAGTATGCCCCCCCAGAACGGCGCCCAGTTCTTCCAGCCCGGCCCGCGCATCGGCCACCAGTGGCACGGCACTGTGCTTGGCCGCATCATAGGCGGCCACGTTCAGGCAGGCGATGCGGCGATCGGGATTCGCGAAAAGCCCCCAGCTGCCCGTGGTGAAATCCTGGAAACGCGTGCCCACGCCCAGCACAAGGTCGGCCTCGGCGCAGACGGTATTCGCCGGTTCGCCACCGGTCACGCCGATGGGACCAAGGTTCAGCGGATGGTCCCAGGGCAGCGCGGATTTGCCCGCCTGGGTTTCCGCGACGGGGATGTTGTGGGTCTCGGCAAAAGCCCTCAGCGTCTCGGTCGCGCCGGAATAATGCACGCCGCCGCCCGCAACGATCACCGGCCGCCGCGCGGATTTCACGACATCGGCCATGGCCGCCAGCTCGGTCGCGTCGGGCCGCACCCGGCGGGGCCGCCAGACCTGCGGTTCGAAGAAGCTGACCGGGTAATCATGAGCCTCGGCCTGGACGTCCTGGCACAGCGACAGCGTCACCGGGCCGCAGTCGGCCGGATCGGTCATGGTGCGAAAGGCGCGCGGCAGCGCGGTCAGCAAATGCTCGGGCCGGCTGATCCGGTCGAAATAGCGGCTGACGGTCTTGAAGGTGTCGTTCACGCTGGCCGTGCCATCACCGAAATTCTCGATCTGTTGCAGCACCGGGTCCGGACCACGATTTGCGAAGACATCCCCGGGCAACAGCAGCACCGGCAAGCGGTTGACATGCGCCAGCGCCGCCGCCGTGACCATGTTCGTCGCCCCCGGACCGATCGACGATGTCACCGCCATGGCCCGCTTGCGCCGCAACTGCTTGGCGTAGGCGATGGCGCAATGGGCCATGGTCTGTTCGTTGTGCCCCCGGTAGGTCGGCAGCACGTCCTGCACGGGATAGAGTGCCTCGCCCAGGCCCGCCACGTTGCCATGGCCGAAGATGGCCCAGCAGCCGGCGATGAAGGTCTCGCCATCCTCGTTCTTCTGCGCGGCGATATATTTCACCAGCGCCTGCGCGGCGGTCAGTCGGATCGTCTTGACCATTGCTAATGCTCCTCGCTCAGCCCGGCCTTGGCCCGGGCCGTATCCCAGATTTCACACAGACGCCCGTAGCGATCGGCCATCGTGGCCACCGCGTCGGCGTCGCTCATCTCGTCCTTGAACCAGGCACGCGCCGCATCGCCGAAGATCGTGCGGCCCACGGCAAAGCCCTTGACCAGCGGCTGCGCGGCGGCCAGCGCAAAGCTCTCGGTCAATTCCACCTCGGGCGCGTCGAGCCCCAGCACCACGATGCCCCGCGTGTGGGGATCGTTGCGGGTGATCGCCGCTACGGCCTTCTGCCAGGCGGCCGGACTCTTGAAGGGTTCCAGCTTCCACCAGTCGGGATAGACGCCCGCGTCGTAAAAGCCCTGGATCAGGGTCGCGGTGGTTTCGTCCTCCACGGGGCCGACCTTCGACGGGATCACTTCCAGCAGGAACTCCAGCCCGTTGCGCCGCGCCGCGGTGAAAACCCGCCTGACCCGTGCCAGCTGCATCTTGCGCGTCTTGTCGTCATCATCCGGGTGGCAGAAGACCAGCAGTTTGACCACGTTCTCGCGCGGCCATTCGCGCAATTGCCCGAGGTCCGAACCCAGCTCGGGTTCGAAATCGACGGGCCGCGAGCCGGGCAATTCGACCGGCCGGCCGATCCACAGGCCCGAACCACTGGCCCGGTGCAGGGCGCGGCGCCCGATCCTGTTGTCGCACAGGATGCCATGGCCCCCCTGCCCGCCCTGCACACGCAGAGCGGCGTCTAGGCACAATTCCTTGAACCTGTCGCCTTTCTCGGGCGTGTACCCGTCCATGTCCTCAAGTTGCGCGCGGTGGTCGAAGGCGAAGGTGCGCAAGGTTGCCCAATCGCCCTTGCGATTGGTCGACCAGTGCACCTGTTCGAGGTCCACGTCGTTGCGCAGGTCCGGTCGAACGATCCCGCGGTCAAGGAAGAATTCCAGCTCTTCCAGCGACGGATAAGCCGGCGTGCAGCCATGTCGGCTGACCGCGAGAGCACCGCAGGCGTTAGCGTATTTCAGGGCCGTGGGCCAGTCCGTCAGATCATCGGGCCCGTCCAGCCAGCCCTTCAGAAGCCCCGAGAAGAACCCGTCCCCTGCCCCCAGCACGTTGAACACCTCGATCGGGAAGCCCGGGCCGGCCTGGCCCTCGTCCAGGCTGTCGGGGACCGCGCCCTCGATGGCCACGGCCCCTTCGGCGCCGCGCTTGCAGACCAGCACCGCGTCGCTGACCGCGCGCACCGCGCGCAGGGCGGCCAGGGTGTCGGTGGTGCCGCCGGCGATATGGAATTCCTCCTCGGTGCCCACGATCAGGTCGAAGTAATGCAGCGACGCCTGCAGCCTTTCGGTCACGGCGGCGCTTTCGACGAAGCGGCTTTCGCCCTCGCCGTGCCCGGCAACGCCCCAGAGGTTCGGGCGATAATCTATGTCCAGCGCCGTCCGCAGCCCGTGCTTGCGGGCCAGCTTGAGCGCCTTGATCACCGCGGCCTCGGTGCGCGGATGGCTGAGATGCGTGCCCGTGGGCACGATGGCCCGGGCGCTTGCGACATAGCCCTCGTCGATATCATCTTCGCTAAGCGCCATGTCCGCGCAGTTTTCGCGATAGAAGATCAGCGGGAATTGCTCCGCGTCACGAATGCCGAGGATCACGAGCGCTGTCAGGCGATCCGGGTCGGTTCCGACCCCGTCCACGTCGACACCTTCGCGGAGCAACTGCTCGCGGATGAAACGGCCCATGTGCTCGTCGCCCACGCGGGTGATAAGGCCCGACTTCAGCCCCAGCCGGGCGGTGCCGCAGGCAATGTTGGTGGGCGATCCGCCGATATACTTGTCGAAGGAGCCCATGTCCTCGAGTCGGCCGCCGACCTGGCTGCCATACAGGTCCACCCCCGCACGTCCGATCGTGATGACGTCAAGTTTGGTCATGGTTCAGTCCAGCACCTCTGCAAGTTTCACGAGGCGGCCCTCGTCCACCGATTTCACCGCCGCATCTGCCAGCGCAAGCGCCATCATCCCGTCATGGCCCGTGGTGGGGGTTGCGGCGCCCTCGGCGACCGCGGCCACGAAGGCGGCGATCTCATTGGCATAGGCGGCCGTGTAGCGGGTCATGAAGAAATTCAGCAGCGGCGGGCGGGTGAACCCGCCGGCCCCGGCGATATCGATATCGGCCTCGTGGTGGTTGCGCGCGGCGACCATGCCCCGCGACCCCAGCACCTCGATCCGCTGGTCGTAGCCATAGGCGGCGCGGCGCGAATTGGTGATGATGGCCTGTCTGCCGCTGGCCGTCTGCAGGATCACGTTGACGCTGTCGAAATCGCCCAGCCGCCCGATCTCGGGGTCGGTCAGCACCGCACCGGTCGCCACCACGCTCTCCACGTCCTCGCCCAGCAGCCAGCGGGCCACATCGAAGTCATGGATGGTCATGTCGCGGAAGATCCCGCCTGAGCGCCTGATATAGTCGGCGGGCGGCGCGCCGGGGTCGCGGCTGACGATGGTGACCATTTCCACATCGCCCACGCGGCCCTCGTCGATGGCGGATTTCAGGGCCATGAAATCGGGATCGAAACGACGGTTGAAGCCGACCATGAGCGTCGCCTTCTCGGCCTCGACGACGCTCAGGCAGTCCCGTACCCGGGCGAGCGACAGGTCGATGGGCTTTTCGCAGAACACCGCCTTGCCGGTTTTCGAGAACTGCTCGATCAGGTCGGCATGGGTATCCGTCGGCGTGCAGATCACCACCGCGTCAACGTCATCGCTGCGCGCGATCTCGTCGATGGTGCGGACCTCGCCGCCGTGGGTGTCCTGCACCGCCCGTGCGGCCTCGGCCACGGGATCGGCCACGGCCACCAGCGCGGCTCCCGGGACGCTGGAAATGGCGGCGGCATGGACCTGGCCGATGCGGCCAGCGCCCAGAACGGCAAATCTCACAGTCATGTCTTGTCTTTCCCTGGCGGGGCTTTCG
This sequence comes from Salibaculum sp., assembly GCF_035270045.1. Taxonomy (NCBI): domain Bacteria; kingdom Pseudomonadati; phylum Pseudomonadota; class Alphaproteobacteria; order Rhodobacterales; family Roseobacteraceae; genus Salibaculum; species Salibaculum sp. Next base: position 39,584 of record NZ_DATFIP010000062.1, on the reverse strand, counting down.
CCCCGCGTTAAGCGTGGAATATGAACCCCGCGGCTGCGCCCCGGACGTTTTCAGCGGACCGCGTGGCCGGTCAGGTCATCTCTGCGACCTCGTATTCCGGCTGGGTCTTGGCGCCGGTGATGTAGGCGACCACGTCCTGATGATCGGTCTCGTCCTTGTCGAGATTGGCGACGATCCGGCCCCGGCGGAACACGACGATCCGGTCCACGAGGTCCATGACCTGGCGCATGTTGTGGCTGATCAGGACCAGCGGTTCGCCCTGCTCCTTGAGGGTGCGGATGATGTTCTCGACCTGGCCGGTCTCCTGCACCCCGAGCGCGGCCGTGGGCTCGTCCATGATTGTCAGCTTGGAATGGAAGCTCGCGGTGCGCGCGATGGCCACGCACTGGCGCTGACCGCCGGACATGTTCTGGATCGTGTTGCGGATGTTGGGGATCTTGACCCCGGTCTTTTCCAGCGCATCGATCGTGTCCTGCCGCATGGCCTTGTAGTCGAGAAATCGGAAGGGTCCCAACCAGTCCATCCAGGTCTTCTCGCGGCCCAGGAACAGGTTGTCGGGCACGTCCAGGTGATCGGCCAGGGCCAGGGTCTGGAACACGGCCTCGATCCCGGCCTTGCGCGCATGCAGCGGCCCGTCGAAATGCACCGGGTGGCCGTCGAAGATGATTTCGCCCCGCGTCCGCTGCTCGACACCGGTGATCTGGCGCACGAAGGTGGACTTGCCCGCCCCGTTGTCGCCCATGATCGCCACGTGTTCACCCTTGCGCAAGATGAAGTCGGCCCCCTCCAGCGCATGAACACCGCCATAATGCTTGGTCAGGTCCCGTGTTTCGAGGATGATGTCGCCCATGTCGTGAAGCTCGATACCGCTCATTGCTCTCTCCTCCGGGTTCAGGATCGCGCCGCGGCGCGTTGCTGGCGCCACTGGTCGAGCACCACGGCACTGATGATGATCGCGCCCATGGCCATGATCTGGTAATAGGCGTCCAGCTTGACGTAGGTGAAGCCCGACTGGATGACGCCGAAGACCATGGCGCCCAGCACCGTGCCGATGATCGACCCGCGCCCGCCGGTCAGGCTGACCCCGCCGATCACCGCCATTGCGATGGCGAAAAGCTCGTAGAACAGGCCCATGCCGGACTGCGCGGTCAGGTTCTTGGAACTGAGCACGATGGCGGCGAAAGCCGCGAGCATCGAGGCGATCATGTAGACCAGAACCTTGTGCCGCTTGACGTTGATACCCGACATCCGCGCCGCCGCCTCGTTCGAGCCGATGGCATAGGTGTGCTTGCCGTAGACGGTATAACGCAGCAGCACGTGGCAAAGGACCGCCAGCAGCAGGAACCAGACGACCGGCATCATGCCCGACCCCAGCCAGGCATAGCTTTCCGTGGGGAACGACACCGGCTGGCCGCGCGTCCACCACTGCGCGATACCGCGGCAGATCAGGAACATGCCCAGGGTGGCGATGAATGGCGGGATGCGCGTGAAGGCGATCAGCGTGCCGTTGATCGAGCCGATGAAAGCCCCGAAGGCCAGGCCGATCAGGATCGGTACGATCACCGGAAGGTCAAAGGACCAAGGCCCGAAGACCGCCGCCGGATTGGGGTTTCCGTTGACCAGCCCCGTCTGCGCGAAACTCATCACGATCATCGCGGTCGCAGCGACCAGGGGCCCCGACGACAGGTCGATCCCGCCCGAAATGATCACCTGCGTCACCCCCAGCGAGATGATCCCGATGATCGCGATCTGCAGGATGATGATGCGCAGGCGCGCTTCGTTGAAGATGGTGCCGAACCGGTCCTGCGTGTCGAACAGGAAACTTTGACTGTTCATGTAGGGCAGAATCTGCCCCAGCGCCTCGAAGATCGCGACGATCACGACCAGTGCGATGAAAATGTTGAATTCGTTGGGCCAGGTCTTTTTCGACTTGTCGTATTTCAGCCCGCCGATACCGTCCGATTTCGCCGACATTCGTGGCTCCCCTGATGGTGGTTATCGTGCCGCGGTTCCGCTTTTCAAGACCTGCGGCAGGGCGCGCTTGCGCCCTGCCGCGGCTTGCCGGATCAGTTCTCGTCGAGGAACTCGTCCACGTTCTCGGGCGTCACCAGCTGGAACGGGATGTAGACCTTCTGATCCACCTCCTCGCCGCGGGCCAGCGCCAGCGCAGCGTCGACCGAGCCTTCGCCCTGGCCGAAGGCATCCTGGAACACGGTGGCGTCCAGGTCACCGGCCTGCATGGCCACCAGCGCGTCCTGGGTGGCGTCAACGCCCACCACGATGACATCCTCCATTGACATCCCGTTGGCCTTCATCGCCTGGATCGCCCCGATGGCCATCTCGTCGTTGTTGGCAAAGACGATGTCGAAGGGCTCGCCCGAGGACATCCAGTTGGTCATCTGGTCCTGGGCCTCGTTGCGCGACCATTCGGCGGTCTGGCGGTCGATGATGTTGATGAAGTTGCACATGTCCATGCCGATCACGTCATCGACGTCCTTGGTGCGCTGCACCGCCGCCTGGTTGCTGAGCTGCCCCATCAGGATGTAGGCATCGGCACCAGCGGCCAGGCCCTGCGCACGGGCCAGCTTGCAGGCCTCGAAGGCGGCCAGGGTGCCGGACTCGATCTCGTTCGAGGCCACGAAGGCCTGGTCGTCGGGCAGCGTGTCGACGTTGATCGGCTGGCGGTTGACATAGACCAGCGGGACGCCGGCGCTCGCAGCGGCCTGGGTCATGGCCTGGGTGGCCGAGGTATCTACCGCGTTGACGATGATCGCATCCACGCCGCTGGCGATGAAGTTGTTGATCTGGTCCAGTTGCTTGGCAACATCGTCCTGCGCGTCCTCGACCTGAAGCTCGACGTCCTCCAGACCGTCGGCGTAGTCGACCATGCCGTTGCGCATGACCGTCAGGAAGTTGTCGTCGAACCGGGCGATAGAGGCGCCGATGGTCTCGGCGAAGGACGCCGAGCCCATGACGGTCATCATGGCGGTTGCAGCGATAAGTGTCTTCTTCATTGGTTCCTCCCAATCGTGGTGTCCGGCACACCGGTTTTTCCGCCGGATACCCCGTGAACCGGGGCGGTTCTCCTTCGTCCTAGGCGGCCCTTTCCGCCAGTTGCGAAGACATGAAATCGAAAGCGCCGCGCAGTGCCGCTTCCGGATCGGCCAGCGCATGGACCTCGGGCGCGAAACACTCCATCGAGACCGGGCCGTCGTATCCCTGCGCGATAAGCGCGGCGACCTGGTCGACATTGCCCAGCCGGTCGGCCGCGTCCACGAGCCCCCGGTGGGCGTCCTCCATGCGTGTCACCGCGACCTGCGTGTCAGAGACCCCCGACACATGGACGATCCCGGTCATCTCGGCAAACAGCGCGCCGCCGCCCACCAGCGTGTGGTGAAAGGTGTCATGGACCAGTCTGAACCGATCCGCCGCGTCCAGGGCCTCGATTGTCTCGACCAGTTCCTGCTTGGACCGCAGCGAAGAGCGGATGAAACCCAGCGGCTCGACCAGCGCGACGAGCCCGGCATCGTCCAGCATCGGCCGGATCGCCTTGAGCGCGATGCGCAGGTTGGCGTGGCGTTCACCGTTACCGGTGCCGGTGCCGTCGTTGCGCGGGATCAGGCTGATGGTCTCGGCCCCGGCCTCGCGGGCGGTGGCGATCAGGGCGGCGACCTCGCGCTCGCGATCCGGCGTCCAGTCATTGAAGGGCTGGACCTGGCCGAGCCCCAGCAGGCGCAGCCCCCTGTCGCGGGCCATCTGGCCGCCCTCGATCGCCGGTGCGCCATCGAAAAGCGGACCGGGAATATCGTTGCGCACCTCGACACCGACACATCCAAGCCTTGAGGCGAGGTCAAGAAAGGCCGCGTAGCCCATCCCGGGCACGGTCATGTGATTGAGCGCAGTCCGAAGCTGCATGGCGACGATCCCCCTCCCGGGCGCCCTCCCGGTGCGCCTCCTTGTCGCAGAAGTCAAAACGCGCCGCGGCGATTCCGTCAACGCGGGGGTCGGTCCTTTCACTCATTCATGACGTTTTTCCGCGCATGCAAAATGACATTTTTTCGTCATTCCTGCGGGTGCTCAGGCGATCTCGGGCAGAATGATACGGGGATCAAGAAAGTGCTGGCCGATGGTGCCGTCGTCGCCGGATCGCGTTCTGACCATGAGCCTGACGACGTCGTCGCAAAGTTCGGCCAGCGGGGTCGAGATGATCATCCGAAGGTAGCCATCCAGCAACGCGGCGCGGCTCTCCTGTGTCACCTCGTTGACCACCAGCGCCACCTCGCCGGGCGCGCGGGCCTCGCGCAGGGCGGCGATGGCCCCCTCCATGCCGCCGCCCGCAACGTAGATGCCGCGCAGGTCGGCGTGACGGGTCAGCAGGTCCAGTGTCGCCTCGTATGTCAGTTGCCGGGTCTCCAGGTTCACCAGGGTATCCAGCACCGGAAAGGTCGGCGCGCGTTCGCGTGCGAAGGCCCGGAATCCCACCTCTCGCAGGTCGTGCCCATGCCAGCGATTGCCCCCCACGAAAATCGCCAGCTTGCCCGGAACGGGGCACGTCTGGGTGATCATCCAGGCCGCCTGCCGCCCTACCTTCATGTTGTTCAGGCCTATGTAATTGCTCCTAATTCCCTGCGCGAAATCGTTGAGCAACGAAAATGTCGCGACACCCTCGCGCTTGAGCGCCTCGACCACCTGGTCCAGCCGCCGGTCGTTTACGGCAATGGCCGCCACGGCATCGCAGCTGCGGCCCAGAGCATGAAGGATATCGGCGAATTCCTCGGGTGACTGGGACTGCGCGTAGCGAATCTCGGCCTTGCCGCGGATATCGGCGCGCGTCGCCACGGCCCGTTCGATCTCGGCGTGGAAATTCCGGTAGAACTCCTGCCGTTCCTTCAGCAGCACGAAGCCGAGGCGCATCTCGGGCACGGTCTCCACCAGGCGGTGATCGAACAGGCCACGCGCATGGTAGCCCACGCGGTGGGCCGCTGTGGCGATCTTCTTCAGGGTATCCTCGCGCACGGCGACGCGCCCGTTGAGCGCCCTGTCCACCGTCGAGACGCTGACCTGCGCCTCGCGGGCCACATCCCTTATCGTCGGACGCCGTGCCATGCTCATCCCCCCGAAGAATTCCTGTAGATCCATCTTGGATGACGGGCGGCACCCTTTGCAATGCCGCAAAACGCGGCATGGCATCATGAAATGCGTGAAACCGGTTGCAACACGGCGGCCGACCCGGTTTGCTGGTGTAGTGGAACAGAACGTCCGAGGATCGATGGCTGTCACGCTACAGGATGTCGCCGCGCGCGCTGGCGTATCGAAATCCGCGGTGTCACGGACCTTCACCGTCGGCGCCTCGGTCTCGGCTCGCACCCGCGCAAGGGTCGAAGAGGCTGCCGCCGCGCTTGGCTATCACCCCAACGTGCTTGCCTCCAGCCTTACCACGGGCCGAACCAAGCTGGTCGGACTGGTCTCGAACAACTTCTCCAACCCCTATTTCCTGGAAATTTTCGACCGGTTCACACAGGCGCTGCAATCGGCGGGCCTGCGTCCGTTGCTCGTCAACCTGGCCCACGCGGGCGATGCGGAACGTTCGCTGGACATGCTGCGCCAATACAGCGTTGACGGGGTGATTGTCGCCTCCTCTACCCTGCCACCGGATTTCACCGCGGCCTTCCGGCAAGCGGGGCTGCCGGTGGTCCACGCCTTCGGCTGGTCGCGCAATGCGCCGGATACGGACCTTGTCAGCATCGACAACGTCGCCGCCGGGCACCTGGCCGCCGAGACGCTTCTGACGCGCGGCTACGGCCGCATCGGTTTCCTGGGCGGCCCGGAAGAGGCCAGCACCACGCAGGACCGCCTGACCGGTTTCCGGGATCGCGCGGGCGCTGCATTTGCCGGGGCACGCTGTACCAGCGCCTATGCCTTTGCCGCCGGGCGCGACACCATGCGGGCGCTGCTGCACGACGGTCCCGTCGCCGAGGCCTGGTTCTGCGGTGACGACGTGATCGCCATAGGGGCGCTGAGCGCCATCCGCGATGCAGGGCACCGGGTACCGGGCGATGTCGGTATCCTCGGCCTCAACGACATGGAGATGGCGGGTTGGGAGAATATCGCCCTGACCACCATCCGCCAGCCCATCGCCGAGATCGTGGCCGACACGGTCGCGCTGATCGAGGCCAGTATCGCCGAGGGACCGAGGCCGCCAGTGACACGGATGCTGCCCTGCACTCTGGTGGAGCGGGCGACCTTGCGAGAGCCGAGCTAGGCGGTCGCCCGGCCCGCGCGCGGATGTCCATCTCCGCAGGGCAGCGGACTTATCGCAGAATCGGCGGGCGGGCGTCGGTCCAGGCACCCTGGGCCTTGCCGCTTGCGGCCACGGCAAAGACCGCCGCCATGGAGCGCAACCCGTCCTCGGCCCGGGGATAGAGATTGGCCGCGGGGTCCATCTCGCGGTCTTCTTTCTCGGCCCGGATGGCCTCGGCCAGATCGGCATAGATATTGGCGAAGGCCAGCGGCATCCCCTCGGCATGCCCGATGGCGACGCGGCTGGTTCGGTCGGCGGCGGGGGACAGCCCCGCCTCGCCGCGCTCGATGATCTGCACGCGCCCCCCCAGCGGCATCCAGCGCAGCTGGTTGGGCTGTTCCTGTGCCCAGGCCAGCCCGCCCTTTTCGCCGAAGACCTGAAGTGTCAGCCCGTGCTGACGCCCCAGCGCCACGGACGAGGTCCAGAGCCGCCCCACGGCGCCACCGTCGAAGCGCAGGTTGACCATTGCATCGTCTTCCAGCTCGCGGCTTTCGATGCAGCTGACCGTGTCGGCGCTCAGCCGCTGGGCCTCCTGCCCGATGACGAAGGACGCCATGTGCAGCGCATGGATACCGCAATCGGCAAACTGCGCGCTGACACCGGCCTGCGCCGGATCATAGCGCCAGCGCACGCGCGGGTTGTCCGCATCGCCCGCATCCGCGTGATGGCCATGGGCGAATTCGGCCTTCACCATGCGGATCTTGCCAAGGTCGCCGCGCGCCACCATGGCCCGCATGTGGCGCACGAGGCTGTAGCCCGAATAGCCGTAGTTCACCGCGCAGATCCGGCCGGTGGCGCGGGCGATCTTCACGATCTCCTCGCCCTCTTCGACGGTCATGGTCATGGGTTTCTCGCAAAGCACGTGAAACCCCGCCTCCAGATAGGCCTTGGTGATCTCGAAATGGGTCGCATTGGGCGTGGCCACGGTGACGAGATCGATCCGGTCGTCGCGATCCTTTTCACCTTTCAGCATTTCCTGCCAATCGCCGTAGGACCGGTCGGCAGCCAGGCCCAGGCGCTGGCCATGGGCGCGGCCCGCCTCGGGGCGATGGTCCAGCGCCCCGGCGGTGAAATCGAACAGGCCATCAAGACCGGCCCCCAGGCGGTGGGCGGGTCCGATCTGGCTACCCTCGCCCCCGCCGATCATGCCCCAACGCAGTTTCGTCATGTCGTGGTCTCCTTCACTCGAAGCCGATGGAGCGCAGGTAAGCACGGTTGGCCTGCGCATCCTCCAGCGGGGTCACGTCAAGGGTGGGGTCGATATCCTGTTCGACCGTGCACCACCCATCGAAGCCCGCCGCAGTCAGCACCTGCCGCACAGCGGGGAAATCCACGTCGCCCTCGCCCAGCTTGCAGAAGATGCCCTGCCCGCAGGCGGTGTAGAAATCCGTGCGATCGGCGACCACATTCGCCTTCACTTCCGGGTCTATATCCTTGAAGTGCATGTAGGAAATACGATCCACATGGCGCTTCATGAAGGCCACCGGGTCATAGCCCGCATAGGAATGATGGCCGGTGTCGAAACAGATCTTCAACAGATCCGGGTCGATCTCGCCCAGCAGGCGGTCCAACTCCGGCTCGAAGTCGATGAACCCGCCGGCATGGGCATGAATGCTGACCGTCAGGCCATAGACCTCGGCCCCCATCCGGGTGACATATTCGATGCGTTCCCGAAAGGCCTTCCACTCTGCGGCGTCCATCTGTTCGGCCTCGTCGGCGCGGCCCGCAGTGGGCGCGCGGCGCGGTGAGATGCTGTCGATCAGGACCAGGTGCCTGGCGCCGTGACTGGCCAGCGACTTGCAGGTGCGTTCGGCCCCGTCCAGCACGTCGCGCCACTGTTCGCGGTCGTGAAAGGGCCGGAAGACGACACCGCCGATCAGCGACAGGTCGTGTTCGGCCAGCGCCTCACCCAGTTCCACCGGGTCCTCGGGCATGTAGCCAACCGGGCCAAGCTCGATGCCGCGATAGCCCGCCGCCGCACAGTCCCGCAGCACCGTGCGCCAGGGCGGATTGCGCGGATCGTCCGCGAATTCCACGCCCCAGGAACAGGGCGCATTGCCGATCTCGATGGTCATGCGTTCACCTTTGTCCATTGTCCGGTTTCCGCCGAGGTCATGGCCGCCTCGACCACCTCGGCCACCTCCAGCCCGTCGCGGAAGGTCGGCCAGACCGGCTGGCCGGTCTCGATGGCGGTCAGGAAATCCTTGGCCTCGATGATGATCTGGTCCTGGTAGCCGGTGCCATGCCCCGGCCCCTGGCAAAACGGGGCATAGTCGGGGTGGGCCGGCCCGGTCAGGATCTTGCGAAAGCCGCGCGTCGCCTCGGGACCCTCGGCCAAATAGAGCCAGAGCGCGTTCTGGTCTTCCTGGTCGAAGCGGATCGCACCCTTGGTTCCCGTCACCTCGTAGGCATATCCCATCTTGCGGCCCGTGGCGATGCGGCTGGAATAGATATGGCCCATGGCCCCGTTGGCAAAGCGGCACATGATCTGTGCATGGTCGTCGTTGTCCACCGCGCCGCCGGGGCGGTCCGAATGGACGGTTTCGATATCCGCCGAGACCTTGGCGATCGGCCCCATCAGGGCAAGGGCCGCGTTGATCGGATGCGGAGCCAGATCGCCCATGTTGCCGTTGGCGCGCCCCGAACAGCGCCAGTTGAACGGCGTGGCCGGGTCCGACAGGAAGTCCTCGGTATGCTCGAGCCGCAGCCAGGTGACATCGCCCAGCGTTCCTTCCGCGATCAACTGTCGGGCGAATTGCGTCGCCGGTGTGCGACTGTAGTTGAAGCCCATCATGTTCGGAACGCCCGCCGCCTCGGCCGCCGCGACCATCGCGCGGGCGTCCTCGATGGTGTCGGCCAGCGGCTTTTCGCACAGGACGGGCTTGCCCTGGGCAATGGCAGCCTCGGCGATCTCGCGATGGGTTTCCTGGGGCGAGGCGATGATGACGGCGCCGACCTGCGGATCGTCGACCAGCGCCTGCCAGTCCGGCGCCGCGCGATTGAATCCGAAGGCCGCGCGATAGGATTCGGCGCTTTCGGGGCTCGAGGCCGCGATCATCTCGAGCCGGGGACGCAGTCTGGTTTCGAAGACGGCGCCGACCGCGGCCATGGCCACGGAATGCGCCTTTCCCATGTAGCCGCCGCCAATGATGCCAATGCCGATCTCGGTCATGATTTCCTCCCGTAACCTCCGGCCGACTCGTGTTGCAACCGGTTGCAAAACGTGTATCGTCACCGCCATGCAGTCGCAACATGAAATCGGGGGATCGCATGGCCAACCTGGACAGGCTTCGCGGAAAAGCCTTTCTCGTCATTGGTCGGGCGGGGATGGACCTCTATGCAGACCCGCCCGGCACGGCGCTGGAAGAGGCTGAGCGGTTCACCGCCGCGCTCGGCGGGTCGTCGGCCAATATCGCAGCGGGTCTGACACGCACGGGCTGCGACGCGGCGCTGGTCACGCGTGTGTCGGACGATTCCGTGGGACGGTTCTGCCTGAAGCAACTGGACCATTACGGCATCGACCGACGCTTCGTCCGCGTCGAGGGCGGCGAGGCGCGCAATTCACTGGCCATCGTGGAGACCCGCCTGGAGGATACGCAATCGGTGATCTACCGCAACGGTGCCGCCGATTTCGAAATGGTCGCGGACGACGTGGCCGGCTTGCCCTACGGGGGCTATTCGGCACTGGTCACCACCGGAACGGTGCTGGCGGCCGAACCCTCGCGCGGCGCCTGCTTCACCGCCTTCGAGCGCGCCCGGGCCGCCGATCTGCCGCTGGTCTTCGACGTGGATTACCGCCCCTACAGCTGGGCTTCGGCCGAGGAAGCGGCGCAGGTCTATTCCCGCGCCGCCGACCTGTGCGACATCATCATCGGCAATGACGTGGAATTCGGCTTCATGGCTGGCGACTATGACAAGGGGCTGGACAAGGCCCGCGCGCTGGCCGCGGAAAATGACCGGGTCGTGGTCTACAAGATGGGCGAAAACGGCGCTGTTACGATCACCGCCCAGGGCGAGACGCGCACTGGCATCTACCGTTCGAAGGCGCTGAAACCCACCGGCGCGGGCGACAGTTTCATGGCCGGGTTCCTGTCATCCCTGGCCGAGGGGCACGACGTGGCCGGGGCCGTAGCCCGCGGCTCGGCCGCCGCCGCCATCGTCGTGTCCCGAGTGGGATGCGCCCCGGCCATGCCCACGCCCGACGAGATCGACCGTTTCATGGACCAGACCGAAATGACCCAGCCCGCATAGGAGGCGAACATGCATATCCCCCCCTTCGACAATGCCAACCGGCCCATCGTGGACGTGGATCACGACCTTGTCCCGCTCAACTACTTCAACATCGTCAAGCTCAGGGCCGGCGAGACATTCGACTACAAGCTGGACGGCTACGAAACCTGCGTCGTGCCCGCCACCGGCACCGTGGATGTCGAGGTGAGCGGCGAGACATACGCGGAGATCGGGAATCGCGTCGCGGATGTCTGGGACGGTGATCCCGAGGGGGTCTACGTGCCCACGGCCACCGGCGCCCGCATTACCGCGCGCACCGATGCCGAGGTCTTCGTTGCGGGGGCCAGATACGCCGAAACGCTGAGACCCTTCGCGGTGCGCAGCGCCGACCTTGACCTGGTGCAATACGGGTCCGACGACACCAAGACCCATCGCAAGATCAAGCATATTCTGGGCGCAGGACATCATGACAGGGTGGGCCGGCTTCTGGTCAGCGAGTTGTTCACCGTGGGCGCCGGCGGCTGGTCTGGCTTTCCCAGCCACAAGCACGATACCGACCGTCGGGATGGCCCCGGCGAGGACATGACGGAAACCCGGCACGACGAGACCTACAACTTCCGCTTCAAGCCCGACTACGGCTCGGGGCTGCAAATGCTGCAACGCTCCGACAACGAGCCGGGCGATGCCTACCACGTCATGAACGGCTCCACCGTGCTGATCGACAAGGGCTATCATCCCTGCTGCGTGCTTCCGGGCTACGAGATGTATTATTTCACCATCCTCGGCGGGCTGTCCCAGCGCAGCCTGAAGCAGCATTTCCAGCCGACCCACGCCGAACAATTGCACACCATCCCCGGCATCATGGACATGGTGGCCAAGTTCAAATGACCCGCGCGACGCTCGCGCAGGTCCTGCAACCGGCCCTCGCGGAGGGTTATGCCGTGGCGGGTGTCGTCTGCCAGGGCTGGGAGGACGCCCGCGCCTATGTCGCCGCGGCCGAGGCCGAGGGTCTGCCCATCGTGCTTCAGGCCGGCCCGGGCGCGCGGGCGCACATGCCCCTGCCCGTCTGGGCGGCGATATTTCATGCGCTGGCTGATGCGGCGGCCGTCCCCGTCGTGCTGCATCTGGACCACGGAACCACCATCGAGGAATGCCGGCAGGCCATCGCGCTCGGCTTTACCTCGGTGATGTTCGACGGCTCGCGCCTGCCGCTGGCGGACAACATCGCCCGGACCCGCGCCATCGTCGAAATGGCCCATGCGGCAGGGGTGTCCTGCGAGGGCGAGATCGGCTTCGTCGGCTACCACGATGGTGCGGCGTCCGCAGGGACCGATCCCGAAGAGGCCGCGAGGTTCGCGAGTGAAACCGCGGTGGACGCCATGGCGGTGTCCATCGGGAACGTCCATCTGCAACGGGACCGGAAAGCCCGGATCGACCGCGGCCGACTGGCCGAGATCGAAGCCGTCACCGATACGCCCCTGGTCATCCACGGCGGATCGGGGCTGTCCCACACCCTGCGCGCGGACCTTGCCGCGCACAGCCACATCTGCAAGTTCAACATCGGCACCGAATTGCGCATGGCTTTCGGCGCGGCGCTGCGCAAGACGCTCGGGTCGGACCCGGACCTGTTCGACCGGATCGACATCCTGTCAGCAACCGAGGCGGCGATCGTGAACGAGGCGCGACAGGTCATAGGGGGGCTGCGTCCCGACCGACCTTAGAGCCCGGCCAGGAAGGCCTCGAATTCCGCCTCGGGGATCGCGACCGAATGCTCCGGCCCTGGAAAGCCGCCGGATTTCACATCCGCCTTGAATTCGCCGAAGGCCGCCACCCGTTCGCGTTGCAGTCGCTCGAACTCCGCCGCGAAATCACGGTAGGCCTTGGCATGACGCGGCAGCTTGTTGACGCCGTGACCCAACACATCCTCGGTGAAGAGGTATTGCGCGTCCGCATGCGCCCCCGCCCCCATGCCCAATAGCAGTAACGGCGTATGGTCCGCGATCACCCGGGCCACCCGGTCCGGCACGACCTCCAGCTCCGCGCCGAAACAGCCGATGTCCTCCAGCCGCTTGACATGATACCAGACGGCCAGCGCGTTTTCTGCGGTTTTGCCCACGGCCTTGAACCCGCCGGTCCACGTGCATTGGCTGGGGACGAGACCAACATGCGCGACGACCGGTATGCCGTTGTCGCAAAGCAGTTTCTGGATATCGAGCGAAGCCGCGCAATAGACGCAATCAGCCCCGGTTTGCATCGCCGCATGGGCCGCGCGCAGGTAGTCTTCGCCGGTGCAGAGTTCACCGTAGAGCAGGCCGGCCTGTACGAAACAGTCGCCCGCCGCCGCCCGCATCGCGGGCGACCATAGCGGGGCAACGACCGACAGCATGTCGATCCCCGCCTCGGCGGCCGCGCGGGCCTCGTCCTCGGTTTCGACGAAAAGCATGGTCAGCTTGTCGCCCGCCGCCTTGCGCCCCTGCAGGTCGGCCACGGTCGGGCGGGCGTGATACATCGACATGCCTCAGACCTCGACCCAGACCCGGCCGCCTTCGACCTTGGTGCGATAGGTGTTGAGGTTGACGCAGGCCGGGGCGCGCTTGGCCTCGCCGGTGCGGTAATCGAAGGTGGCGTTGTGCTTGGGGCACTCGATCTCGTAATCCATCACCAGCCCATCGGCGAGATGGACCTGTTCGTGGGTGCAAAGCCCGTCAGTGCAGAAGAACTCACCCTCGGGGCTGTGGTAGATCGCGAAGGTGCGTCCGTCATGATCGAAACGAACCAGGTCCTCTTCGTCGATATCGTTCGTCGCGCAGGCGTCGATCCATTGGGTCATTGTCATCCTCTCTTCTGCTATTGTGCGGCCGTGCCGAGTGCGGTGGCATGAAAGTCCTCGCGATAAGGCCTGGCCGTCGCGGGCAACTCGCGTTCGAGGAAATAGGTCTCGTTCCTCAGCTGTCGCCAGAGCGCCGGGATCATCTCGGCCAGCGCCTGCGGGATCGAGCGATTGGGCGCGGGCAGGTCATGCTTGATCGTTTCGTGCAGGCGGGGCAGCTGGTGATAGGGCACCATTGGGAACATGTGATGTTCCACGTGGTAGTTCATGTTCCAGTAGATGAAGCGGCTGACCGGGTTCATGTAGACGGTACGCGAGTTCAGCCGATGATCGATCACGTCCTCGGCCAGCCCGCCGTGCTGCAACAGGCCCGTCATGACATGGTGCCAGGCCCCGTAGAGCCGGGGCAGCCCGATCACCATGAGCGGCAGGATCGAACCCAGCGCCAGCGCCAGCGCGATGGTCCCGGCGTAGATCGCCACCCAGACCCTTGCCACCCGGATGACCTTGTGATGCTCGGTTTCAGGGATGAACGTCGCCTCTTCAGGATGCAGGCGTCCGGCGGCGTTCAGCAGCATCCGACCCACGGCGTTCCAGGCATCCACCAGCCCGAAGAGGTTTGCGACAAGCCGGGCAAAATCGGGTGGCCGCATCACCGCGATCTCGGGATCGCGGCCGACGATGATCGTGTCGGTATGGTGGCGCGCGTGCGACCAGCGCCAGGTATGCGGGTTGCGCATCATGCAAAAGCTGGCGACATGATACAGCCAGTCGTTGTAGCGGCGCGTCTTGAAGGCCGTGCCGTGGCCGCACTCGTGCCAGCGGCTGTCCATGGCCGACCCGTAGAGCACGCCATAGGCGAGCCAGAACGGCGCCGACCACCACGACGGCCAAAGCGCGATGCCCGCCCCGGCGAACAGCACCATCGCGCCGAACAGCAGGACCGTATCGCGGATCGCGGGCTGGTCGGCGCGTTTCATCAGGTCCTTCATCTCCTTTCGGGAAATGTCCGTGTGATACCACTCGGCGGCGGCCAGGCCGGTTTCCGTCGCCCGCTCCGCGTCCGGGCCCAGCAAGGAATAGTCGCGCATGCTCATCTCCATCTCCTCCGCAGGGTGCACCCACTGATGGAGGAAAGACTACACAACCCGGGTCAGCCTTCCTGCCCCTCGTCCTTGCATTTCTATCATTTTACATCAATATTTCAGACCTGATTGATGTGATCTCATCAAGGCACCCGCATGTCGAAACGCCCTACCATCGCCGATCTGGCCCGCGCCGCCGGCGTTGGCGTGGCCACGGTCGACCGCGTCCTGCACGGCCGCGCCAATGTCAGCACGGGCACAACCGCCCGGGTGGCCGCGGCCGCCGAGCGCATCGGCTACCACGCCACCGGTCTGATCGCCGCAAGACAGGCACCGCCGGCGCGGGTTCTGCGCTTCGGCTTCGTGCTGCACAAGAAGGCCCAACCCTTCTACGACGGCTTCGCCCGGCAGATCGAGGCGGCATGCGCCGCCGCCCAGGGCCATGACATCCGGCCGCGCATTGTCTTCTCGCCGTCGCAGGCGCCCGAGGATTTTGCCGCCGCCTTCGATCAGGCGGCCGAGGGCGCCGATGCCGTGGCGGGGTCGGCCATCAACCATCCCCTGGTCGACCGGAAGATCACCGGGATCCGCGCGGCCGGCACGCCCTGCTTTGCCCTGCTCAACGATTTCGCGACGGCGGCGCGCAGCCAGTATTTCGGCCTAGACAATCTGCGCGCGGGCCGTATCGCCGGCTGGACAATCGCGGCGACCGCCCCGGCCCCGGGCAAGGTCGCCGTCTTCGTGGGCGGCAGCCGCTGGCATGGCCAGGTCCTGCGCGAGACCGGCTGCCGCGCCGCGCTGCGCGACCATGCACCGGGGCTGCGGATGCTGGATACCGCGGTGAACCTGGAAACCCGCCAGGTGACTTACGAGGCAACGCTCGACCTGCTGTCCCGGCACGGCGACCTGCGGGGCATCTACGTGGCCGGGGGCGGCATGGAAGGCGCCATCGCCGCCCTGCGCGAGAGCCGCCCGCCGGGCAAGGTGGCGCTGGTCGTCAACGAACTGACCGCCGACAGCCGGGCCGCGCTGGCCGACGGCATTGTCACCATGGCCGTCGCCACCCCGATCACACAGCTCTGCGGTGATCTGCTGGCGGCCATGGCGAGCGCATCCGTCGCCCCCGGCGAAAGGCCCGGCCCCGACCGTCACATTCTGGAGCCGACGCTTCTGGTGCCCGAGTCCGTCTGATCCCGCCCCCGGAAGATATCTCCGTCCCCCGGATGGAAGCCTGGGCCGAACCCCGGCCGGCCTTTCCCGCGTCATCACCATGTGAGAAATCCGGTGCAAAACGCGGCCCCGGTCGCGGCGGAGGAGGTCTGCCGCGGGCGGCATGAGAAGACGTCCAGCAGCGCGTCATCTCAACACCTCGCGCGACACTGGCATCGAGGTCATGGCACCTCGGTGCTCCCTGGCTGCCTTCGCCCAGCACCGATCAGGCGGCCGGAACTTGACGGGTTCAGCGGGATCGTGGATGGCTGTCGGGACAGCGACATGGCAATCGGGACGCCCGGTTCGAACCGGAGCACCCTGAGGTTCACGCCATTGATGCGGTCCCGTGCGCCGGCGCGCGTCCTCGGGGCGCGCAGCCTTGCATAAGTGGCGCCCAGCCAGAGCACGGGCAAATCTCTTTCGAGTGCCGGTTCAGTAACGCCTGCACCCGCACATCTCTTCCCGGGACATGGCCGCGCGATCCGCCGCCGGGCCATGGGGCCGGGATGCCCGATGCGACCGGCCGCCGGCGATCATCCCGGAGAAACGGGATAACAGACAACGCGCAACAAAGCGGTTCAGCAGGTTTCACCCGGCCGTTTCGTGGACACCAGGACGAGCCTTTCAGGACCCTTGGCCACCCTCCGCTCATGGTCGCGCCATGGCCAGCACCGCCGCCCTGAGCACGGCCAGGAATCGCGCCAAGTCGGGTCGTGCAACGCCCGACATCTTGGCCCGGCTGGTGGCCTGTTCGAAAAAGGCCGCCACATCCTCGGGCGGGGGACATGCGGGCGGCAGCGCCCCGCGCAGCATTTCAGCCAACAGTGCCTGCTTTTCATCCTCCGCCTCTTGCGATGCGGCCTGCGAGGCGGGACCGAAGCCGCGCTCCAGGTCGGCGGCATCCGGCAGGGTCTCCATCATGTCGAAGACCGGCCAGACGGCCAACCGGTAATAGGCATCGATCTTCGCGCCCAGGTCCGGGGCCTCGGCAAAGGCGGCGGACAGCCGCGCGCAGATCTCCGCCCCCATCACACCGATGGCCGCTGCCATGACCCCGTCCTTGTCGCCGAACCGGTCATAGAGCGTCTGACGCGACACCCCCGCCTCGCGGGCAACATCGGCCATGGTCGTGCGCCGCATTCCGTAACGCGAAACGACCCGCAGCGCGGCATCGAGGGTGGGATCGGTCAAGTGGCTCATTGGGTCAGCGAGAGACAGCAAGCAGCCCGCAAAGTCAATCAGGCGCTGTTGACAATCGGTCAAATTATGTAAGGTTGTCAAGCCTAGGAAACGCCAGTGCGGAGGCAAGCCATCATGAAGATCACGGTCAATGGAACCGAACACGATGTGGCGGCGGAGTCCGATACCCCGCTGTTGTGGGTGCTGCGTGACGAACTGGGCATGATGGGGACCAAGTATGGCTGCGGCATCGCCCAATGCGGCGCCTGCACCGTTCACCTCGACGGGGTCGCGGCCCGCGCCTGCCAGCACCCCATCGGCAGCCTCGAAGGCGCCGATGTCGTCACCATAGAAGGTCTGGCCGGCGACACCGACGCGCTGCACCCCGTTCAGGAAGCCTGGGTCGAAACCCAGGTCGCCCAGTGCGGTTATTGCCAAGCCGGGCAGATCATGCAGGCGGCCTCGTTGCTGGCGGGCGATCCCGACCCCTCGGACGAGACCATAGATGCCACGATGTCCGGCAATCTTTGCCGCTGTGGCACAAATCTGCGCATCCGCCAGGCGATCCGTCTCGCCGCCGTCAAGATGGGAGCCTGATTCATGTCCCGCCTGAAAACCCTGTCCCGCCGCGGTTTCCTGATCGGCACGACCGTCGTGGGCGGCGCCGTCGTCTTCGGCTCTTACCTGGTGGCGCGCCCGCACGAAAACCCGCTGGCCGATGATGTCACCGCACAACAGGCCACCTTCAACCCCTGGATCAAGATCGGCCCGAAGGGGATCACGCTGATCACCCCCCACGCCGACCTTGGCCAGGGCACCACCCACATGCAGGCGATCCTTCTGGCCGAGGAGTTGGACCTCGAACTTGACCAGTTCACGACCGAATTCGGCGAGCCAGCCGCCGCCTACTACAATCGTGGCTTTGCCGCCGAGGGGGCGGATGTGGTGGCCGCCCTCACGCCCCTGGCAGCCGAGACCGTGCGCGGCCCCATGGGCGCGGCGCTCAAGATCGCGGGGATTCAGGGCACCGGCGGGTCGACCGCCGCCGCCGACAGTTTCGACAAGCTGCGCCAGGCCGGGGCCTCGGCGCGCGAAACACTCAAATTGGCGGCAAGCCAGCGCTCGAACCTGCCTGTCGAGCAGTTGACGACCGAGCGCGGCGCCGTGGTCCTGCCCGATGGCACGCGGCTGGCCTATACCGACTTGGCGACCGAGGCCGGCGCGCTGGACCCGGTACAGGAGGTCGCCCTGCGCCCGGCCTCGGACTGGCGCCTTGTCGGCCAGCCGACGGAGCGTCTGGACATCCTCGACAAGTCCACGGGGCGCACCGTCTATGGCATCGATCTTGAGGCCGAGGGCATGGTCCATGCCACTGTCGTGACCAACCCGCGCCGCGGCGAAATGCTTGGCTATGATGCCGGCACGGCACTGGAAATGCCCGGCGTGCAGGGCGTGGTCGAAGTGACCGGGGGGCTGGCCGTTCTGGCCGACAGCACCTGGCGCGCCTTCAAGGCCGCCCGCGCGATCAACTTCGACTGGGGTCCGGCGCCCTATCATGCCGAGCAAGCCGACCACTGGGCCGAGGTCTCGGCCTCCTTCACCGACGCGCGGCTCAACGCAACGTGGCGCGACGACGGGGACGCCGGGGCGGCCAGCGGGGACCAGGTCATCGAGGCCGAGTATCGCGCGCCCTATGTCGCCCATCAGCCGCTGGAGCCCCTCAACGCCCTCGTCACGGTGACCGAGGACGGCGTCGACATCGCCACCGGCCACCAGTTGCCGCGCTTCGTGCAGACCGTCGCCGCAGGGATCACCGGCCACGACGCCGATCAGGTGCGTTTCGTCAACCAGTACGCGGGAGGCTCCTTCGGGCACCGGCTGGAGTTCGAGCACATCAAGCGGGCCTGCGAGATCGCCAACCAGCGGCGCGGCACGCCGATCAAGCTGACCTATACCCGCGAGGAGGACTTCGCCCAGGATTTCCCGCGCCATATCGCCATGGCGCGCGGGCGCGGCGCGGTGGCGAATGGCCGGGTCCGCGCCCTGGACCTGCAGATCGCGGGCGCACCGGTCTTCGCCTCACAGGGCGGCCGGATGGGCGCGGCCATGAGCGGCCCCGACAACCAGCTGGGCGCCGGGGCCTATTCGGCACCCTATGCCCTTCCCGATTTCCGGGTGCGCGGCTATGCCGTGCCGGACCTCGCGCCGGTGTCCTCCTGGCGGTCTGTCGGGGCCTCCTTCGGAGGGTTCTTCCTGGAAACCTTCCTTGACGAGCTGATCCATGCCGCGGGCGCCGACCCGGTCGCGGAACGCCTGCGCCTGATCACAGACCCGGTGGCCCGCGACGTTTTGTCGGCGGCCGCCGAGATGGCCGGCTGGGGCCGCGACCCCGGCCCGAACCGCGGGCTCGGCGTGGCGCTTGTGCGCAGCTTCGGGGTGGACGTGGCCGAGATCGCCGAGGTCGAACAGACCGAGGACGGCTTGCGCATCCGCAAGGTCTGGGCCGTGGCCGATCCGGGCCCTGTGATCGACCCGGTCAACATCGAGAACCACATCCAGGGCGGGGTGATCTGGGGCATGGGCCATGCCATGAACTGCGAGGTCACATATGCCGACGGCATGGCGCAACAGTCCAACTTTCACCAGCACGCGGGGATGCGGCTCTGGCAGACGCCCGAGATCGAGGTCCGCGTGTTGCAGAACCGGGCCAGTATTGCCGGGATCGGCGAACCGCCCGTGCCCCCGGCCCCGCCCGCGCTGGCCAACGCGATTTTCGCGGCCACCGGCACGCGCCTGCGCGGGATGCCCTTCAACAAGACCGTCACCTTTGCCTGAGAGTCCCATGCGCTTGACCGCCCTTCTCGCCGCCAGCCTTTTCGCCGCCCCGGCCTTGGCCGAAACGCCGGGCGACATCCCGCTGGAGCCGCCCGGGGCCGCCACCCGCGCCGAAGGGCTGGCTGCATGGGACCGCATCCACGAGGTCGTCAGCCACCCGCGCTGCGCCAACTGCCATGTCGGCGCGGCGGGGATTCCGATGTGGTCGGGGCCGTCTTTCGAGGACGGCCCGAAACCCCACGGCATGAACGTGCAGGCCGGGGCCAGCCGCATGGGCATCGAGACCATGGTCTGTTCCACCTGCCACGCCCGATCCGACCAGCCCAACACGCGTGCCCATGCCGCCCCCCAGGTGGGCTTGCCCTGGCGACTGCCACCGGCCGAGTTCGCCTGGTTCGGCCAAAGTTCCGCCGAGATATGCGCCCAGATGTCGGACCCCGAACGCACCGGCGGGCGCGACTGGATGGGTCTGGCCGAGCACCTGGTCACCGACGCGGGCCATCAGGGTTTCGTCCTGTGGGGCTGGCAGCCAGGCGGCACCCGCGAACCGGCGCCCTATTCGCTCAGGACCCATGTCACCGATGTGCTGACCTGGGGCGTCGCCGGAACCCCCTGTCCCGAGGAGGAGTGACATGATGCGCACCGCCGGTGTTTTCCTGCTGATCAGTGCCGCCCTGCATGTCGCGGGCGCGATCCTGTCGGGCTTCGCGCCGATCGGGCAGTTCCTACTGTTCCCGGCCGTGCTTTACCTGGCGCTCTATGCCGGGCTGGCACGGGGCAAGCTCTGGGTCGCCTGGCTGGCTTTCATCTGCATGCTGGGCGGCATGGCCGGAACCATCCTGGAACTGTCCGGCCCCGGCCCGGTGCCGGGATGGGTGCTCTGGGCCATCCTCGGCACGGATTTTGCGGCGGCCATCACACTGTTCGCCGCGATCTGGGCGGGGCCGCGCGCCGAAAAGGCGTGACGCGGCCCTGCATCGCTCAGGTCACGTAGCGGTTGACCAGGTTTTCCAGCCGTTCCTGCCGGCCCGAGCAGGGCCGAGGCTCGATGCCCTGGTCCTCGACCCGCCGGGCCAGACCTTCGAGATCCTGCTCCAGCACGTCCGATCCGTCCCAGCCCGCGTAGCGGTCGCGGCGGGCGGCCTCCAGGGTGTCGTCCTCCAGCATCCGCGCGGCCGCCTTGAGGCCCGCGGCGCAGGTGTCCATGCCCCCCACGTGGGCCAGCACAAGGTCGGCGGGGTCGATCGACTGGCGCCGCAGCTTGGCGTCGAAATTGGTGCCGCCCCGGCCCAGGCCGCCGGCGCGCAGGATCTCGTAGTAGGCCAGCGCCACCTCGGGCACGTTGTTGGGAAACTGGTCGGTGTCCCAGCCCGACTGGTAGTCGTTGCGGTTCATGTCGATGGACCCCAGGATGCCCAATGCCCCGGCCAGGGCCAGTTCATGCTCGAAGCTGTGCCCCGCCAGCACCGCGTGGCCGCATTCGATGTTGACCCGGACCTCGTCTTCCAGGCCGAAGTCCTTGAGGAAGCCGTAAACAGTGGCAACGTCGTAATCATACTGGTGCTTTGTCGGCTCCTGCGGCTTGGGCTCGATCAGAAGCTGGCCCTTGAAACCGATCTTGCGCGCATAATCCACCACTTGGGCGAGGAAGCGCCCGGCCTGCTGGCGTTCGCGGGCCAGATCGGTATTCAGGAGGGTCTCGTAGCCCTCGCGGCCGCCCCACATCACGTAGTTCTGCCCGCCCAGTCTATGCGTGGCGTCGAGGCAGGATTTCACCGTGGCCGCGGCATAGGCATAGACCTCCGGGTCGGGATTGGTCGCCGCCCCGGACATGAAACGCCGGTGGGAAAACAGGTTCGCCGTCCCCCAGAGCAAGCCGGTGCCGGTCTGCTCCATTTTCTGGCCGAAGTAATCGGTGATCTCCTCCAGCCGGGCGCGGCTTTCGGCAAAACTGTCGCCCTCGGGGCGCACGTCGGCATCGTGAAAGCAGAAATAGGGAACGTCCAGGATCTCGAACAGATCGAAAGCGGCATCGGCCTTTAGCCGCGCGCGCTCCATGCTGTCCTGTGGCTGCCAGGGCCGGATCAGGGTCTGGCCACCGAAGGGATCGCCGCCCTCCCATGCGAAGGAATGCCAATAGGCCACGGCAAAGCGCAGGTGGTCCTTCATTGGCTTGCCCAGCACGACCTCTTCGGGATCGTAGTGGCGATAGGCGAACGCGTTGTCGCTTTGCGGGCCCTCGTAGCGGATCGGGTCGATCCCGTCGAAAAATCCGGTCATCTCCTAAAGGTCCTTCAGCCTGTGGTAAGCGGTGCGATAGCGGGCCTGCACCTCGGCCAGGGGGGCTGCCATCGCCGGGTCGGGCTCGTGGGTGCGGGCAATCGGCGGCGGCGTGGCGATCTCGGGGCCCGCGCCGGTGGCCGCCATGCGCCCCAACCGCGCCGCGCCCAGGGCCGCGCCGTAGTCCCCGGCCTCCGGCACGTCCAGCGGCACCCCCAGCGCCGAGGCGAGCAAGTCCAGCCAGTAGGCCGAACGCGACCCGCCGCCCAGCGCCAGCGCCCGCGATATTCGCGTGCCCGTGGCCGCCAGTGCATCACGGTTGTCGACAAAGGCGCAGGCGACCCCTTCCAGAACGGCCCGCGCGGCCTCGGTCGCGTCGGTGGCATGATCGAGGTGCAGGAACTGGCCGCGGATATGCGCGTCGTTGTGCGGCGTGCGTTCCCCGCCCAGGTAAGGCAGGAACAGCACCCGCCCCGGCGCACGCAGATCACCCAGCCCGGCGGTAAGGTCGGCGGCGCTGCGCCCGGTCAGCCGGGACAGCCATTCCAGAGCATCCGTCGCGGCCAGGATCACACCCATCTGGTGCCAGGTCTCGGGCAACGCGTGGCAGAACGCGTGGACGGCGCTGGCCGGGTCCGGACGATAGCCCGCGTTGGCCGCGAAAAGCACCCCCGAGGTGCCCAACGACAGGAAGGCCTGGCCGTCCTTCACGACACCCGCGCCGATGGCCGCGGCGGCGTTGTCCCCTGCCCCGCCTGCAACCGGCACCTGCGGCAGACCCCAGCGCCGCGCAAGATCGGCCCGCAGTCTGCCCGTCACATCGGAGCCTTCGGCCAGGGCCGGCATCTGTCCACGCGACAACCGGCAGGCGGACAGCAGATCGTCGGACCAGTCTCTTGCCCCGGTGTCCAGCCAGCTTGTCCCGGCGGCATCCGACATCTCGGACACGGCCTGACCTGTCAGCCAGAAGCGCAGGTAGTCCTTGGGCAACAGGACCTTGTCGATCTGGTCGAAGACCCGCGGTTCGTTCTCGCGCACCCAGTCGACCTTGGGCGCGGTGAAGCCGGGAAAGACGATGTTGCCGGTCACCGCGCGAAAGCGCGGGTCAGCGTCCATGTGCGCGGCCTGAGCCTCGGCCCGGGTATCGTTCCACATCATGCAGGGGCGCAGCGGCGCCCCGTCCCGCCCAAGCAGCGTGGCGCCGTGCATGTGACCCGACAGGCCGATCCCGGCCAGGGTGCTGCAATCGGCCTGCGCGGCAACCGCCGCGATGGCCGCCTCGGCCGCGCCCTCCCAGGCGCGGGGGTCCTGCTCGGACCAGCCGTCATGCGGGCGCGACACGGTCAGCGGGACGCTGTGTTCGGCCAGCAGCGCATCGTGTTCATCGGTCAGGATCGCCTTGAGCGACGAGGTCCCGAGGTCCAGTCCAAGGAAGGTGGTCATGGGATCAGGCCGCCACGCCCTCGGGCGCCTTGCCCGCGATGATCATGCCCAACAGGTCGTCGGTGGTCACGTCGGCCACCTGGACCACGTCGCCGACCAGCTTGCCGTTCTTCATCACGGCTGCGCGGTCGCACAGTTCCTTGACCTGGTGGACGTCGTGGTCGATCAGAAAAATGCCCAGCCCCTGCGCCTTCAACTCGTGGATCAGGTCGGCGACCATGCGGGTCTCGGCCGGTCCGAGCGCGGCGGTGGGTTCATCCATGATCAGGATCCGCGCGTTGAAATAGACCGCGCGGGCGATGGCGACGGATTGTCTTTGCCCCCCCGAGAGGCCCGACACCGGCGTGCTGAAACGCTGGAAGTTCGGATTGAGCCGGCCCATGATCTTGCGCGTCTCGGATTCCATCGCGGCATCGTCAACAAGACCGGTCATGGTGGTCAGCTCGCGCCCCAGGAAAAGATTGGCCGAGGCATCCAGGTTGTCGGCCAGCGCCAGGGTCTGGTAGATCGTCTCGATGTTGTAGGCACGGGCATCGCGGGGGTTGTTGATGACCGCCGTCTCGCCGTTGATGCGGATATCACCGGCATCACGGGGCAAGGCCCCCGACAGCATCTTCATCAGCACCGACTTGCCCGCGCCGTTGTGGCCGAGCACGCCCACGACCTCGCCCGGGTAGAGGTCGATGCTGACATGGTCGACGGCCTTGATGCCGCCGAAGGCCTTTTGCATGTCCCGCAGTTCAACCAGCGGCGTTCCTGAACGGTCGACCATCACTTGGCTCCTGTCCGTTTGCGATAGAGGATGTCGATCAGCACAGCCAGGATCAGGACCGCCCCCACGACGATGTTCTGGAAGGGCGCATCGACGCCCACCATGGCCATGCCAGATTGCAGCGACTGCATGATCAGCGCGCCCAGGATGGCACCGTAGATGGTGCCGATCCCGCCGGACAGGGCTGTGCCGCCGATCACCGCGGCAGCGATCACACGCAGCTCGTCCAGGGTGCCAATGTCATTGGAATGGAATGACAGCCGCGCCGAGGCGACGACCGCCGAGAGGGCGCAAAGAAAGCCCATGATCGCGAAGATCTTGACCGTCAGAAGCCGCGTGTTGATGCCCGACAGCTCCGCCGCGTCGGGATTGCCGCCGGTGGCGAAGATATAGCGCCCCAGCCGCGTGCGCTGGGCGACGATGGTCATGACCAGCGCGACCAGGATGAGCAGCAGGACCGAGATCGGCAGGCCATAGGCCGCGGTATAACCCTCGGGCAGAACCTCGCCCCGGGCCTCGAAGTCGCGTTCCAGGACGCGGCGCGGCACCTCGTAGGAATTCAGCAACCAGATGAAACCCATGATGGCTGCCACCACCAGCGCACCGACTGCGCCCTCGGCCCAGAGCGGCTTGACCGGGAAGTCGTGGGTCAGCTTGGTGCGACGGGCCGACCAGAGGCCGTAAAGCGCCGCCCCGGAGGCGGCGATCGCGAAGACCCAGGACCAGGTGGTGCCCAGCGTGCCGGAAATGCCGCCGAACATCGTGAACGTCTCGTCCAGCGGGCCGATGGTCTGGCCGTTGGTCAGATACCAGCCCACGTTGCGCCAGATCAGCAGCCCGCCCAGCGTCACGATGAAGGCCGGGATCGCCAGGTAGCCGATCAGGTAACCGTTGAAGGCACCGATCAACGTACCCGCGATCAGCCCCCCAAGGATGGCCAGCCAGGCCAGCGCCGGATGCCCCAGCGAGAAACCGAAGATCTGCAACAACCATTCGGTCTGCAGCATGGCCATGACCGCCGAGGTCGTGGCCAGCAACGAACCGACCGACAGGTCAATGTGGCGGGTGACGATCACGAAGACCATGCCGGTCGCCATGATGGCCACGCTGACGGTCTGGATCGTCAGGTTGAACACGTTGCGCGGGGTCAGGAAGCGCCCCCCGGTCAGGATGTTGAACACCAGTGCGATGAGGATGAAGGCCCCGATCATGCCCAGCAGGCGCATGTCGAGTTCCAGGGAGGCCAGAAGGCCGCGTTTTCCCTTTTGGGGCAGGGCCTCGTCAGGGTCTTTGGATGCTGTGTCGCTCATGTCTGTCCTGTCGGCTCGACCGGCAGACCCGCCGCCGCGCGAAGGGGCTGGCCGGGCCGGGATGGATCACCTGTCTGGAAGGCGGGGCGGGTCACCCGGACCCGCCCCGCCGGAATCGCGGCTCGGTCCAGCGCTCAGTCGCAGGGGGCCGGGCCAGCCTCGACGCCCTGGCAGAGCGACTCCTGGCTGATCCAACCCGCGTCGACCACGACCTCGAGGTTGTCGGCGGTCACCGGTACCGGCTCCAGGAACTTCGCGACCAGTTCGGTCCCCGACGGCGAAGTCCAGGAGACAGCGCCCTCGATCTCGGACATCTCGGCGCCCTCGGCCATGGCCACGGCGATCTCGCCGGCCTCCCGGCCCAGGTCGCGCGCATCCTTCCAGACCGAGACGGTCTGAGTGCCCTGGGCGATGCGGTTCAGCGCGGCGTGGTCGCCGTCCTGCCCCGACACCGGGATGCCTTCCATGCCCTGCGCGGTCAGCGCGGCCACGGCCCCGCCGGCGGTGCCGTCGTTGCTGGCCACGACCGCATCGACATCGTTGTCGTTGGCGGTCAGGATCTGTTCCATGTTGCGCTGGGCGTTGGCGGGCAGCCAGCCGTCGGTGTAGGCCTCGCCCACGATAGTGATGTCGCCCGAATCCAGCGCGTCCTGCAGGACCTCTTGCTGGCCGCCGCGCAGGAAGTCGGCGTTGGGATCCTGGGCCGAACCCTTGATCATGACGTAGTTTCCGGTCGGCTGCGCCTCGAACACCGCACGGGCCTGCATCCGGCCGACTTCGATGTTGTCGAAGGTCAGGTAGAAGGCGCGCGGGTCGTCGATCAGGCGGTCATAGCCCACGACCGGGATGCCCTCGTTGGCGGCGGCGGTCACCGCGGGGGTGATGGCCTGGGCATCCTGTGCCAGGATGATCAGCGCATCGGCGCCCTGGGCAATCAGGCTTTCTACGTCGGACAGCTGCTTGGACGACGAGGACTGCGCATCGGTCGAGATGTAGTCGGCGCCGGCCTCTTCGAGGGCAGCGACGATGGCCGCCTCGTCTGTCTTCCAGCGCTCTTCCTGGAAATTGGACCAGCTGACGCCGACGGTCAGGTCCTGCGCCAGGGCGGCCGAACTGAAGCCGACGACCGCGGCGGTGGCGGCGATGATGGACTTGTGCATTTGGTATCTCCTCCCAGTCTGTGACCCGACGCCTCCGGGGCGCGGGCCGCGAGTCGTTTGACCCTGCCCCAACAACTTGCCTGATTAATTTCACGTGTCAAAATAAAATTGACAAGCGGTCCGGAAATGTGGCCGAATTCTTTTTCGAGCCGGATCGTTTCTTGCGGTATGCTGCATTTCTGTGCTGCTTTTCGCATGCGGTGCCGGAATTGCACACGAAGTCGGGAAGGCACCGCCCCGGAATAATTTTGGTGAGTGAATGAATGACGCCATCTTTCCCGCCGGTCCGCCCCTCGCCGGGCACCGCCCGGGCCCTGACAACGCGGCGGTCGGCAAGGGATGCGGGCCAAGGCTGCGCGACGGCGGCCAGAGCGCGCCGCCCCTGCGCCAGCAGGTCTTCGAGCATGTCCGGGCCGAGGGGATTGCGACGCGCTCGGGGATCACCCGCGCCCTGGGCATCTCGGGTGGGATGGTCACCCAACTGACCGCCGACCTGATCCAGCGCGGCCTGCTGGAAGAAGTCGCGGACCCGCCCCGCGAGACCGGGCGCGAGGGCGCCCGGGGCCGCCCGCCGACCGCTCTGCGGGTGGTTCGTGACAGCGGCCGGGTTCTGGGCATCAAGTTGTCCGAGGATGTCCACACGGCCGTCATCACCGATTTTGCCGGGATCGAGCGCGGCGCGGCCACCCGCCCCAGCGATCACCGACCGCGCGATCTTTACGAGCTGACCGAGGAGGTCGCCGCGCTGGTCGAGGCAGCGCTGGAGGATGCCGGCCCCGCCGCCGCGCCGCTCGCCGCCGTCGGGGTCGGCCTGGCCGGGCTGATCCAGCACGACACCGGGACGGTGGCCTGGTCGCCGTTCCTTGCCCGGCGCGGCGCGCCCCTGAAAGCGGCACTGCAAGAGCGGCTCGGCCTGCCGGTGCACCTGGACAACGACGTCAACATGCTGACCCTGGCCGAACTCTGGTTCGGGGCGGGGCGACGCAAGACGGATTTCGCCGTGGTCACCATCGAACAGGGTGTCGGCATGGGATTGGTGCTGGGCAACCGGCTCTATCGCGGGGCGGGCGGCATGGGGCTGGAACTGGGCCACACCAAGGTGCAGCTTGACGGCGCCCTGTGCCGCTGCGGGCGGCGCGGCTGCCTGGAGGCCTATGTTGCCGACTATGCCCTGCTGCGCGAGGCAGCGACCGCGCTGGCCCCCGGCAGCGTGGCACAGGTGGCCCCCGAGGACATGCTCGACCGGCTCTTCGACGAGGCCAAGGCGGGCAACCGTGCCGCCGCGACGATCTTCCGCCGGGCGGGGCGCTACCTGTCGCTGGGGCTGTCCAATGTCGTGCAGCTTTTCGATCCCGAGCT
This sequence comes from Salibaculum sp., assembly GCF_035270045.1. Taxonomy (NCBI): domain Bacteria; kingdom Pseudomonadati; phylum Pseudomonadota; class Alphaproteobacteria; order Rhodobacterales; family Roseobacteraceae; genus Salibaculum; species Salibaculum sp. The sequence goes on along the minus strand of NZ_DATFIP010000062.1, from coordinate 11,588 downwards.
GATCATCCTGTCGGGCGCGCGCATGCGGTATGACTACCTCTATGCCGAGGAGGTCCTGGCCGAGATGTCGGCCCAGGCGCTGGACGATCAGCGCCCGGCGGCCCGGGTCGAGATCCACGCCTGGGGCGATCTGGTCTGGGCGCGCGGCGCGACCGCGCTGGCGCTTTCGGTCGAAACCGACCGCCTGCTGGGCGAAGCCGCGTCGTGAGGCCTGCGCTGGCACTGCTCGCGCTGGTCGCGGCGGCGCCCCTGGGGGCCGAGCCGCGCTTTGCGCCCGTCCCCGGGCCGGTGGCGGATCATGTCTACGCGGGCGGTTGGGAACATTTCGTGGGCGGCGGGGTCTCGGTGCTCGATTGCAACGGCGATATCCGACCTGATCTGGTTCTGGCCGGCGGGGAAAACCCGGCACGGCTGATGGTGAACCGGGGCGAGATGGCGTTCATGTCGCAGCCCCTGCCCGGCCCGGACGGGCCGCTGACCGGCGTGACCGGCACCTACCCGATCGACCTGGACGCGGACGGAACGCTTGACCTGTTCGTGATGCGCGCGGGACCGAACCGCGCCCTGCGCGGGCTGGGGGACTGCCGTTTCGAGCCGGCGACCACGGCCCTCGGCCTGCCCGATGGCGGCAAGGCCTGGACCACCGCCTTTTCCGCCTGGTGGGCACCGGATGCATCCCGCCCGACGCTCGCCGTGGGCAATTACGTGGACCGCGCGGATCCCGATGGCCCCTTCGGCGCGTGTGACGGCAACGAGATCCTGACGCCGGGGCCCGACGGCTGGCACGCGCGGCCGCTGACGCCGGGCTATTGCCCGCTGTCCATGCTGGCCGCCCATGACGCGCGCGGCCGCATGACGCTGCGCCTGTCCAACGACAGACACTACTACATCCGCGACGGGGCCGAACAGCTTTGGGATATTGCGACACAGCGGTTCCTGGGCCCGCAGGACGGCTATGACCCGCCCATGCTCTGGGGCATGGGGATCGCCGCGCGCGACCTGGACCGCGACGGCCGCGACGAGGTCATGCTGACCTCGATGGGCGACCAGAACCTGCGGCTTGCCCGGCAGGATGGCTACGTGACCGCGCCCTTCGCCATGGGCACCACGGCCCAGCGGCCGCATACGGGCGACGACGGCCGCCCCTCGACCGGATGGCACGCCCAGTTCGGCGACGTGAACAACGACGGGCGCGCAGACCTTTTCATTGCCAAGGGCAACGTGGACCAGATGCCCGGCATGGCCATGCAGGACCCCAATTCGCTGCTGATGCAGGAACCGGATGGCACCTTCGCCGAACGCTCCGTCCCGGCGGGGGTGGCCAGCCCTGCGCGCGGCCGCGGCGCGGCGCTGGCCGACCTCGACGGTGACGGACGGCTGGACCTGGTGGTGGTCAACCGCCGTGCAGGAGCCGAGATTTACCGCAACGTCACGCCAGGGGCCGGCAATTGGCTGGGCGTGACATTGCGCCAGCCCGGGGGCAATGCCCGCGCCGTGGGTGCGCGGGTTCGGGTTCGTGGCGAGGGTTGGTCCGAGGAACAGGAAATCAGCATCGGCGGCGGCCATGCCGGCGGCATCGCCGGGCCACTGCACTTCGGACTGGGCAAGGTGGCAGCGGTCGAGGTCACGGTGACCTGGCCCGACGGCATGGTAACACGTCATGCCCCCGAAGGCGTCAACCGGCAGGTGACACTGCGGCGATAGGGCCGCCACGACGCGCGGGCGGCCATCCCCCCTACTGCGCCACCTCCAGGCCGCTGGGCACCTTGTCGGGCACGCCCAGGCGACCGGACTGCGCCACCGGGTCGGTCAGGCTTTCGAGGAAGGCGACAAGTGCTGCGACCTCGGCCTCGGTCAGAGCCATCGGGGGCCGCGTGACAGCCCCGACGATGGCTGCGACCTCGGCCGGGTCGTCCATGATGCGCGTATCCGCGACGTCCAGGTCCGGCAGTACAGCCTGGCCGATGTCATAGTCGGCCAGCCCCGCGACCGGGTCGGCGTGGTGGCGCAGGTAGGCGGCCAGGTCGGCATGGCCGCCGGCATGGCCATAGGGCGCGGTGAGGACGACGTTGCGCAACGACGGTGTGCGGAAGGCGTAGGCGTCCGCCGGATCGCCCGTCACCCGCATCCGCCCGGTGTCGCGGGCGTGGCTCTCGAAGCGCGCCGCCTTGCCCGGCCCGATCTGCACATCGCCCATGGCATGGAAGCGCTGATCGGTCAGCAGCGGACCACTGTGGCAGTCGGCACATCCCTTGTCGCCGTAGAACAGCCGCAGGCCAGCCATGGCAGGCTCGTCCAGCCCCCGTTGCCCGCGCAGGTAGGCATCGAATGGCGCGCTGTCCGAGCGCCATTCATGCGCCATGAACACCGCGATGGCGTTGGATATATCGGTGAAATGGATCTGATCCGGGGCGAGGCCGTAAACGGAGTCGAAGCGCCGCTGGTAGTCGGGCAGCGCCGCAACACGCCGCGCCAGCAGGTCCCAGGTGCCGCCCGGCCCGGTGATGCGCCCGGTGCGCGTGGCCTTGGAAATGGCATTCTCGCCGTAGTGGCCCGCCATCTCGTCCGCCGAGAGCACCGGAAACATGGTCTGTGCCGACAGCAGCCCGTCGAAGCCCCGTTCCATCTCGGGACCCATTGGCGTGCGAAAGCCCGACGGACGGCTCGGATCCCGCTCGATCCGGCCGTCATGGAACAGTACCCGCACCTGCCGCGCCCCGAGGTTGAAAAGGCCCGGCGCGTTGCGTGGCACGCGCTGTTCGGGCAGGTTATCCGGGTCGGTCACCCGCTCGGGGCCAAGGCCCTGACCGCCATCCCCGATCCCCAGGCTGACCCCGTCCGAGGTGCCGAAGCGCGGGTGATGGCAGGTCGCGCAGGAGACCTCCTTGTTGCCCGAAAGGATGGGGTCGTAGAACAGCAACTGGCCCAGCCGGGCCTCCTCCATGTCCACGGGCGGGAAATCCGCAGCGGTCAGGGGATCGGGCAGATCCCCGGCCCCTGCCATCCCGGCCCAGAGCCCCAGCAGCATCGCGATCCGGCGCATTGGTTCTCCTCCTTGTGTGTCAGGATCACCGCTTGTCGCACCGCTTGCAAGGCCGCTGTCGCGCCGGGTGTCACGTCACCCGGCCGCGAGCCTGGTATCCGGGGTCCTGCCAGGCCCCGGTCTCCAGCACCTCCTGCAGGGTCGTCGCGGCGGCGATCACGTCGCCCTCGTCGAGGTAAAGCGGCGTGAAGCCGAACCGCATGATGTCCGGGGCACGGAAATCGCCGATCACGCCCCGGTCGATCAGCGCCTGCATGGCCGCGTACCCGTGTTCGAAGGCAAAGGACACCTGGCTGCCGCGCTGCTCCGCATCCCGCGGTGAGGCCAGCGTCAGCGCAGGGCAACGCGCCTCGACCTCCGATATGAACAGATCGCCCAACCGCTGCGAAGCGGCACGCAGGTCGGCCATGTCGACGCCCTCCCAGACGCGCAGTGCCTCTTGCAACACGGCCAGTTGCAGGACCGGCGGCGTGCCCACGCGCAGCCGCTCGGTACTCATCGCGGGGCGATACTCGGGTTCCATGGCGAAGGGGGCCTCGTGGCCCAACCAGCCAGCCAGCGCCGGGTCGATATCCGCCACGAGGTCGGGGCGGGCGTAGATGAAGGCGGGCGCGCCCGGGCCGCCGTTGAGGTACTTGTAGCTGCAGCCCACGGCGAATTCCGCGCCCGAACCGGCGATGTCCAGCGCCATGGCCCCGGCGCTGTGCGCAAGGTCCCATATCATCACCGCCCCTGCCTCGTAGGCGGCGCGCGTGATACGGTTCATGTCGTGCAGCCGCCCCGTGCGATAGTCCACCTGCGTCAGCAGGACGACAGCGACGTCGTCGGTGATTGCCGCCTCGACCGCCTCGGGTGCGGGGGTGCGCAATTCATGGCCCTTGCCGATGGTGCCGATCAGGCCCTGCGCCATGTAAAGGTCGGAGGGGAAGTTGCCGCTGTCGGACAGGATCACCCGACGGTCCGGCCGCATCTTGAGCGCCGCGTCCAGCGCTTGGTAGACCTTGATCGACAGCGTGTCCCCCGTGGCGACCGACCCCGCGGGCGCGCCAATCAGGTCTGCGATCTCGTCCCCCACCACACGGGGCAGGTCCATCCAGCCCGCGCTGTTCCAGGCGCGGATCAGCTCTTGCCCCCAGTCCTGTTCAATGACCCGGGCGGCACGGGTCGCGGCCCCCTTGGGCAGCACCCCCAGCGAGTTTCCGTCAAGGTAGATGATCCCCGGCGGGATCTCGAAAAGGTCTTTTCTCGGCAGGGGCACGCCCATATCGCTGTTCTCCAACTTCGTTCCCGATGTGCCTAGCAAGCCCTGCGCTCGATGGAAACACACGGGTTCTGGACAGGCGGCGCGCGGCGGCGCAGTCTCGGTCCCGTGCGGAAAGGGGCAAGGATGACAGACGACAGCGGGATCGACTGGGAAGACGCCTTTGCCAACGGGGCCCATATCGCCGGGGCCGCGGATTACCCGCCGCGCTGGCAGGCGGAGGCGGCTGCCTTCCGTGCCGCGGCCGAGGGCCGTTGCGACATTACCTACGGCGACGGGGCGCGCGCGCGGCTGGACCTGTTCATGCCCGATGGCCCGGCGCGCGGGCTGGTGGTCTTCTTTCACGGTGGCTACTGGCGCGCCTTCGACAAGTCCACCTGGTCGCACCTCGCCGCGGGGCCACTGGCGCTGGGCTGGGCCGTGGCCCTGCCGAGCTATCCGCTCGCCCCCGCGGCGCGGCTGGCAGAGATCACAGTGCAGGCGGGGCGTGCCGTCGCCCGGGCCGCCGGCCTGGTGGACGGTCCCATACGGCTGGCGGGCCATTCGGCCGGTGGACACCTGGCCGCGCGGCTGGCCTGCATCGACGCCCCCCTGCCCGGCGCGGTGGCCGCACGGGTCGCGCGCCTGGTCTCGATCAGCGGTCTGCACGACCTGCGGCCGCTTGCCTTGCATTCCATGAACGCCGACCTGTGTCTCGATACGGCCGAGGCCCGCGCCGAAAGCCCCGCGCTGCTGACCCCCCGCCCGGGCATCGCCACGACCGCCTGGGTCGGCGCGGGCGAGCGCCCCGAGTTCCTGCGCCAGGCCGCCCTGCTGGCCGAGGCCTGGGACGCGCCGCTGGTGGCCGAGCCGGGCCGGCACCATTTCGACGTGATCGACGGGCTGGCCCTCGCGGAACATCCCCTGACCCTGGCGCTGGCGGCGGACTGACGCACGATCTGGCGCTGTGTGACCCGGAAATGCCGCGCCGGGGCAACCGGCGTGCAGGGGGCCTGTTACCGTCATGCGCAAGAAAGCAGACAAGGAGAAACCGCATGGCCGACCTTGCCGCCTATTGGCACAATCACATCGACGGCGCCTGGGTCGACGGCGGCGCTGGCCGCATCGCGGTGACAGACCCGGCCACGGGCCAGACGCTGGCCGAACAGGCCCTTGCAGATGCCGCCGACGTGGACCGCGCCGTGCAAGCGGCGCGACGGGTGCACCTGTCGGGCGCCCTGCGCGACATGCGCCCGCTGGAGCGGGGCCGCATGGTGCAGGCAATGGGCCGCTACCTGCTGGACCATGTGGACAGGATCGCCGAGGCGCTGACCCTCGAACAGGGCAAGCCGCTGTGGGAATCGCGCATCGAGGTCGAGGGCGCCGCGCTCTACTTCGAATACTACGGCAACCAGGCCAGCACCCTTGAGGGGCGCTCGATCCCGCTCGGGGCGGGGTATTTCGACTGGACGGAGCTGGAACCGCTGGGCGTCTCTGCGCAGATCATCCCCTGGAACTTCCCGCTGGAGATGACCGCACGGTCGCTCGCCCCGGCGCTGGCCACGGGCAATGCCTGCGTGGTCAAGCCGCCAGAGATGACCCCGCTGACCAACGCCTGGTTCGCCCGTGCCGCGCAGGCGGCGGGGTTTCCCCCCGGCGCGGTCAACTTGGTTTGCGGACGCGGCGCCGAGGCGGGCGCGGCCCTGGCCGGGCACCCTCAGGTCAACCAGATCGTCTTCACCGGCTCGGTGCCGACCGGCGTTGCGATCGCGCAGGCGGCGGCGGGCAATGTCGTGCCCTGCGTGCTGGAACTGGGCGGCAAGTCAGCGGCCATCGTCCATGACGACGCCGATCTCGCCACCTTCGAGAACGATATCCGCTGGGGCATCTTCTTCAACGCGGGTCAGGTCTGTTCGGCCATGTCCCGCGTGATCGTGCACGAAAGCCGCGCGGCCGAAATGCTCGAGCGGGCCGAGGCGATCGCCAAGTCGCTCTCGGTGGGGCCGGGAATGGACCGCCCCGAGACGGGCGCCAACATGGGCGCCCTGGTCAACGACACCCAGCGAAACCGCGCCGCCGATATGGTGGCCCGGGCCGAGGCGCAGGGCGCGAAGGTCGTTACCGGGGGCCGCCCGCTCAACCGCCCCGGCGCCTTTCTCGAACCCACGGTCCTGTCAGGCGTGACACCCGATATGGACATCGCGCAGGACGAGGTCTTCGGCCCGGTGCTGTCGGTGATGTCCTTTCGCGACGAAGCAGAAGCGCTGGAGATCGCGAACGGCACCGACTACGGCCTGGTGGGCGGTGTCTTCACCGCCGACCTGGACCGCGCCACGCGGGCTGCGCGGGCGATGCGCGCGGGGCAAGTTTTCGTCAACGAATGGTACGCCGGCGGGGTCGAAACGCCCTTCGGCGGCTACGGCAAATCCGGCTATGGCCGCGAAAAGGGGCGCGAGGCGCTGTGGAACTACGTGCAGACCAAGAACGTGGCGGTGCGACTGACGCGGTGACGGGCGATCGGGTCGGGTCAGCGCGGCGTCCTTGACATCACCTGAGCAATTCAAGCCGCCGCGCCCGACCCGCCCACGTCGCCCGGCGCGACCGAAACTGTCTTGACGATGGCGTGCAGCGCAGCCCCCTCGGCCAGGTCGAGCGCCCGTGCCGAGCGTTCGGTAATCCGCGCCAGAACCCGTCCGGCGGGCGTATCGACCGCCACCATGACCCCAGGCCCGGCACCGGGGCGCAGCGCGGCCACCGTGCCCGGCAGGATATTGAGCGCCGACAGCCCCCGCGGCAGGTCACGTGACAGGATCACGTCATGGGCGGCGATGCGCAGCCGCACCGGCGCGCCCGACGCCCGGCCGATGCGTGGCAGAAACAGCGGCACACCGCCGGCCTCCAGCTCGGTCAGGCCGTCGGCGTGATGGCGCACGACCCGGGCGGCCAGGATCGCCCCGGCCTCGCGCGCGCCGGCGGGCAGGACCGCCGGATCGCCCAGAACCTCGGCTGCCGACCCCTGGCGCAGCACCTTTCCATCCGCCAGCGCCACCACGCTGGTGGCGAGCCGCCCGACCTCGGAGGCGGCATGGCTGACGTAAAGGATCGGCACTTGAACCTCGTCGCGCAACCGCTCGAAATAGGGGAGGATTTCCCCTTTCCGCTCTTCGTCAAGCGCGGCCAGAGGTTCATCGGCCAGGATCAGTCGCGGTGCGGCCAGCAGGGCGCGGCCGATTGCCACCCGCTGCTTTTCGCCGCCCGACAGGGCACCGGGGCGACGGTCCAGCAGGTCGCCGATCGCCAGCATCTCGACCACCCTGCCCATGTCCTCACGCGGGGCGTCTCGGGGGGCAAAGCGCGCGCCATAGGCCAGGTTGCGCCGGACCGTCATGTGCGGAAACAGCCGCCCCTCCTGGAAGATGTAGCCGATGCGGCGGCGATGCGGCGGCAGGCAGGTTCCGGCATCGGTGTCCAGCAGCACCCGGCCATCCGCCACGATCCGCCCCGCCTGCGGGCGCGACAGGCCGGCGACGGCATTGACGATGCTGGTCTTGCCCGCGCCCGACCGCCCGAACAGCACGGTCAACCCAGTGGGCACCTCGAAGCTCACGTCAAGCGTGAAGCCCGGCAGCTCCTGTTTCAGCGTCACCTCAAGCATCGCGTCCCCCGACACGCGCCGCGACCCGGCGCGACACCCACTCCGACAGCGCCAGTGCCAGCGCGGCCAGAATGATGGAAAACACCGCCAGTCGCGCGGCGCGCGCCGCGCCGCCCGGTGTTTCCAGCGCCAGGTCGATCGCCAGCGGGATGGTCTGGGTCTGGCCGGGGATGTTGGACACGAAGGTGATCGTCGCCCCGAATTCACCCATGCCCTTGGCAAAGGCCAGGACGGTGCCCGCGATCACGCCCGGCACGATCAGTGGAAGCGTCACTGTCAGGAACACCCAGGGCCGCGCCGCCCCCAACGTCGCCGCCGCCTGTTCCAGCTTGGGATCCACCGCCTCGATCGACAGGCGCACCGCGCGCACCAGGAAAGGAAAGGCCATGACCCCCGAGGCCAGAGCCGCCCCGGTCCAGCGAAAGGCGAAGGTCACGCCGAAGGCCCGGTCCAGCAGCCCGCCGATCGGCCCCTGCGTGCCGAAGGCCAGCAGCAGCAGGTAGCCGGTGACAACCGGCGGCATGATCAGCGGCAGATGCACCGCGATATTGAGCAATTCGCGCCCCGGAAAGCGCCAGCGGGCCAGGGCATAGGCCACGACGACGCCAAGGGGCAGGCTGACAAGGGTGGCGGTGGTCGCCACCCGCAGCGACAGGCGCACCGCCTCCCATTCCGCCGGGGTCACTCCATCAATCATCCGCCGAGGCCAGCGCAGTGAAGCCCTCGGCCTCGAAAAGCGCCCTGGCCGCCGGGCCGCGCAGATAGGCCAGGAAGTCGCCCGTCAATGAGCTTTCGCTGCGCGCAAGGGCCGCGGCGGGATAGGTGATCGGCGGGTGGCTGTCCGCCGGAAAGTGGCCGACGACCGAAACCGCCCCCTCGGCGCGCGCATCCGTGGCATAGACGATGCCGTAGGGCGCTTCGCCCAGCGCAACCAGCGCCAACGCGGCGCGCACATTCTTGGCCTGCGCCACCTTCGGCGCCACCGCCTCCCATTGGTCCAGCGAGGTCAGCGCCGCCTTGCCGTAGGTGCCCGCCGGCACCGCCTCGACGAGGGCCATGGCCAGTCGGCCGTTGCCCAGCAGGGCGGACAGGTCCATGTCGGGACCGAACTCGACCGGGGCGGCGTCCGCCTTGGCAGCGATCAGGACAAGGGCATTGGACAGAAGATCGACCCGCGTGCCCGGCGCCAGCAACCCGTCCGCCGCCACGGCGTCCATCCAGTCGGGATTGGCCGAAATGAAGACATCCGCCGGCGCGCCCTGCCGGATCTGCCGGGCCAGGGCGGAGGATCCGGCAAAGGCGACGGTGACCGCGTGCCCGGTGGCGGCCTCGAACCCCGCCTCGATCTCGGTCATCGCGTTGGTCAGGCTTGATGCCGCGAACACGGTGATCTCTTCCGCCGCGGCCGGGGCGGCAAGCGAAAGGGCGATCGCGGCAGCCCCGGAAAGCGCGGCAGGGGTCATGAAAGGGTCGCTCCAAGGTGACATATCTGGCCAAAGATGTCGCAAGCCCCTACACCGAAGGTCAAGCGTTATTTTTCTTCGGGAATATCGCGGGTCAGCGCGTGAAGCGCCCGCAACTCTTCGGCGCCACCCTGCGCGGCGGCCTCTTCGAAGGCGCGGTAGAGCGACAGCACCTCGAGGCCCAGGTCGGTCAGCACCGCGCCGCCACCGCCAGAGCCGCCCCGGGTGCTTTCGACAAGCGGCCCCCGGAACATCGCGTTGAGCGTGCCGATCAATTCCCACGCCCGCTTGTAGGACATGCCCATCTCGCGCCCCGCCCCGGCGATCGAGCCGATGCGCGCGATCCCGTCGAGCAGATCGGCCTTGCCGGGACCGATCATATCGTCACCGTCGAAAACGATGCGGATGCGCAGGCGGCCGGCGGAGTCCGTGGGCATGTTCCGCGCCCTTTCAAGTTGGATTGCCTGCCCCGTATCGCAAGCGCGCCGGTCCGGGGCAAGGCCGCGCCACTGGACACGCCCGCTGCCGCCCCCGATACCGGGGATCATGCACGAGGACGACACGATGATCCGACCCGACGATCCCGACCACCGTGCCTGGGCGCTGCGGGATGCCGCACGACAACTGGACCTTTTCCGCGCCAGCCTCGATCCGGCCGGGGGGTTCTTTCAGCTCGGCCGCGATGGCACGCCTGTGCCCGGCCGCCCGCGGGAACTGCACGCCACAGCGCGACTGGTGCATTCCTATGCCTTGGGAAAACTGGCGGGCTTCAAGGAGTGTGACACGATGATCGACGCCGGGATGCGCGACCTGTCGCGCAATCACCGCGACAGCATCCATGGCGGCTATCTGTGGTCGCTGGACGCCGACGGGGTCCGCGACGGGCGCAAGCTGGCCTATGGCCATGTCTTCGTGTTGCTGGCCGGGTCCAGCGCGCTGGCCGTGGGCCACCCCGACGCGCAGGCGCTGATCGACGATGTGACCGAGGTGCTGGACGCCCGTTTCTGGGAAGACGGTACAGGCCGCTTTTGCGACGAGTTCAACCGCGACTGGACGCCCTTTTCCGACTATCGCGGCATGAATGCCAACATGCACGGGATCGAGGCGCTGCTGGCCGCGCACGAGGCGACCGGGGCGGACGGCTACCTTGCAAAGGCGAGCCGGATCCTCGATTTCTTTCTCGGCCGGATCGCGCCGGCGCATGGCGACCGCCTGCCCGAACACTACCACGGCGACTGGTCGGTCGATCTCGACTACAGCGCGGACCCGATGTTCCGCCCGGCAGGCACCACGCCGGGTCATTCCTTCGAGATGGCGCGGCTGCTGCTGCAATACTGGGACATGAGCGGCCGGGCCGACGAAACCGCCCCGGCCCGCGCCCGCGCGCTGACCTGTCGCGCGCTGGCAGATGCCTGGGACCCGACCCGCGGCGGGCTGGTCTACACGCTGCACCGCGACGGCACGCCGGACATCAGCGACCGCTATTGGTGGCCCGTGACCGAGGCCATCGGCGCCCTGGCCGCGCTGATGAAGCTGGGCCCGACCGAGGACGACGCGCTGTGGTTCGATCGGCTCTGGCGCTTTGCCAAGGCGCATTTCGTGGACGCCGTGCGCGGCGGCTGGTTTCCCGAGATCGACGATGCGGGCCACCCGACCGAGCGGCAATTCATCGGCAAGCCCGACATCTACCACGCGCTGCAGGCGGACCTGTTTCCGCTGACCCCGGGCCTGTCAGGGTATTACACCGCTTTGAAAGAGCTTCGCGCCTAGGGAAGCCCCCGGGACGCAACCGTGCGGCACCCCGCAAAAGATGCCCATGTGAAATCAAGCGGGATGCCAGGACGCAAGCATCGCTCGCGGAAACCTCGGATGACCGCTGTCAGCCCGAAGCGGTCGTTTAAGGCGGGGGAATCCCATGCTCCGGGTTGTCGCTGATGCCAGAAATCCTTTAGTGCTTAGGCGGATACATGGATGCTGGCATTCGATCTAAGGTTGATTGCCGGGAAACCAGCATTGATTGGGCAGTGAATGAACTTCTGGCGCAAAGAATTTTCACAAAACGAACGCGACTTTATTCTTGAGAAGATTAAGGAAATTCGCGTCATTGGAGACGATGGGCGTATCAGCTTCAGGGGCGGTGACTACGAAAATTGGGTCGCCGTTTTGGTATCTGCCGTTGAATTAAAG
>NZ_DATFIP010000061.1:0-13393 GCF_035270045.1 Salibaculum sp. | reverse complement strand
TCACCGTCGTCGATGTCGTCCGGATCATCCCCTTCATCATCGTACTCGTCATCGGGAACATAGATGCGCACATTATTTTCGTCGTCGCCCCCGTCATCCGACAATTCCTCCCAATAGTCGCGCAGAATCGCGCCGGTATTGGGGTTGATAACCAGTTCGCGGCGAAAGCGTTGACTGGTTGCCACCACCCTCAAGCGCCCCAGCAGGGTGCGGTGCATGGTGATTTCGACAAAGCCCTGGTCCTGCAACTGCGTCAGGACCTGCTCCTCGACACTTTGGGCAAAGCCCGGGGTCGCTGACAGCGCAAAAGCGATAAGCGCGGCACGGATCATCCCGGTTTCCCTGGCATTGCAACGCCCCAGGCGGCCGGAGGCACCGTCATTTTCTGGCCTTCCTGAAAGTTGCGTTGAAGGCAATGGACCAGCGTTCTTCGCTCGACTCGTTGGGATAGACCCAGTGAACAAGGTAGGACGGGAAAAGGACCATCTCGCCCGGCTCTGGGCGCAGCTTCTTTTTCATTCGGAAAGACGGTGCCTGAAGGATGCGCCAGTTCGGCAGGTCCGTGCGTGGGTCGATGAATTCGATCATGCCGGAGTTTCCGGTCTCGATCTCGGGCTGGGCCACATAATAGACCCCCGACCAATGCGCTCCGGGATGGGTATGCGGTGCATTGAAGGCACCCTTGGGGTTGGCATTCATCCAGGCGAAAATCTTCAGTGCGAGCGCCTCTCTCGGGGCCTGCGCACCGATCTTCTCATTGGCCGTGAAGATCGCCTCGGTTGCAAGGTCGCGCAGCTTGTTTACACAATCGGTGTCCCGATCGAAGAGGTTTCCCTCTGAATGCCATCCGCCCCGGTTGGACTTCGACGCCCCGCCCGATCCGGCACGCATTCGGTTGCCCTCCTCCAGAAGCGCCTCGTTGAAGGCGACAGGATCGGGGACCTGAAACCGGAACACCGGCGTCGAGAATAGCTTTTCATACCTGGTCTGTTCGAGCATGGATATCTGCCTGTCGGTTACGTCGCATGTTGACCGCTCCCTCCGGCGCATCAGGGGAAGGAGCGGCCTGGACCGGTCGCTAAAGGCCGCGGTCAGTCTTCGTCTTCGTCATCATCTTCATCATCTTCATCATCGTCCTTGTCGTCTTCCTCGTCGTCTTCATCGTCCTCGACATCGTCGTCTTCATCGTCATCTTCTTCGTCGTCATCGCGCTCGTCGTCTTCGTCGCGCTCGTCGTCGTCCTCGTCGTCGTCCATCTCGTCGTCGATGAAGTCCTCGTCGTCACTTTCGATTTCCACACCGGTGCGTGTGGCGTATTCCCCCTCGGCCACTTCGGTTTCCTGCCTGAGAATCTCTCCGGTCGCGGAATCGTAGATCACTTCCAGCTTCATGCCGTCGCGGACGGCCTCGACCTTGATCTGGCTGGGGCCTTCCTGGACCTCGACGTAGGTGAAGCCCTGGCTTTGCAGATCGGCCACGATCTGGTCGGTGGCAGATTGCGCAAGCGCGGGCGTGCTGGCCAGGGCCAGGGTGGCGGTGGTTGCGAGAAGGGTCTTTTTCATGGATCTGATCTCCGAATGGTCTTGTTGCGCCGCATATGCGACGTGACCCGAAACTGGACGGCCCGACCCGCCACGATCCATCGTCCAGAGGTTTAATCAGGGTACAATAAACTGCAGGTAGCCGCCCATAAACCCAGGTTTATGGGCCGCCAGCCATGGGTATCAGTCCGTGTCGCGGCCTTCCTCGGTATCCGTCATGTCGAAGCCCAGGTGCCGTGCCACGGTCTGCACATCTTTGTCGCCCCGTCCGCACATGTTCATGATGATGATGTGATCGCGGGGCAGGTCCGGCGCGATCTTCATCACATGGGCCAAGGCATGGCTCGGTTCCAGCGCGGGAATGATGCCCTCCATCGCACAGCTCAGCTGAAAGGCCTCCAGCGCCTCGGAATCGGTGATGGACACATATTCGGCCCGCCCGATGTCGTGGAGCCACGAATGTTCGGGCCCGATGCCGGGATAATCCAGGCCGGCGGAGATCGAGAAGCCTTCGAGGATCTGCCCGTCGTCATCCTGCAAAAGGTAAGTGCGGTTGCCATGGAGCACGCCGGGCCGGCCGCCGGTCAGGGACGCGCAATGTTCCATCCGGTCGTCGACGCCCTTGCCGCCGGCCTCGACCCCGATGATCCGCACCTCCTTGTCGTCGAGGAACGGATAAAACAGCCCCATCGCGTTGGACCCGCCCCCGATGGCCGCAATGATCGTGTCGGGCAGGCGGCCCTCGGCCTCCTGGAGCTGCTCCTTGGCTTCTTTGCCGATGATCGACTGGAAGTCTCGGACCATGGCCGGATAGGGATGCGGCCCGGCAACGGTTCCGATGCAGTAGAACGTGTCGCGCACATTCGTAACCCAGTCGCGCAGGGCGTCGTTCATGGCATCCTTGAGCGTGCCGCGCCCGCTGGTGACAGGAATGACCTCGGCCCCCAGCAGGCGCATGCGGAACACGTTGGGTGCCTGTCGGCGCACGTCATGGGCGCCCATGTAGATGATGCACTGCAGGCCGAACTTGGCACAGACCGTGGCGGTGGCGACGCCGTGCTGGCCGGCGCCTGTCTCGGCGATGATCCGGGTCTTGCCCATGCGGCGGGCCAGCAGGATCTGGCCAAGCACGTTGTTGACCTTGTGCGCGCCGGTGTGGTTGAGTTCGTCGCGCTTGAGGTAAACCTTGGCCCCGCCAAGGTGCCCGGTCAGGCGTTCCGCGAAATAGAGCGGGCTGGGCCGGCCCACGTAATGCGTCCAGAGGTCCTGCATCTCGTTCCAGAAGCCCTGGTCATCCTTGGCCCGATCGTACTCGGCCTGGAGCTCGAGGATCAGCGGCATCAGCGTCTCGGAGACGAAACGCCCGCCGAAATCGCCGAAACGGCCCTGTTCGTCCGGGCCGGTCATGAAGGAATTGAAGAGGTCGTTCATCGCTGGCTCCCTGCTGCATCGCTTTCCTCTAGCCCAAGGTGCGGCCTTAGGAAAGCATGCAGGCCTTGTCTGGGGGAAGTCTTGTCGTGGCAGTGAGATTAGCGTGCCTGCCAGTGCAAGCCAGCCGAATTCAGCCCTGGGCGGCACTTATGAATGCGGCCATCTTGCCCGCGTCCTTGACCCCCGGCGTGCTTTCCACGCCCGAGGCCACGTCAACCTGCACCGCGCCGGTCCGGTTCACAGCCACCCCTACGTTTTCGGGCGTAAGGCCGCCGGCCAGCATCCAGGGTCGGGTCCAGTATTTGCGCCCGGCCAGCAGGCGCCAGTCGAAGGCAAGGCCGTTGCCGCCGGGCAACGCGGCTCCCTCGGGCGGCTTGGCATCCAGCAGCAACTGGTCGGCCACGGCGCTGTAGTGGTCAATCGCACCCAGGTCCTCGGGTCCGGCAATGCCGAGACATTTCATCACCGGAAGCCCGTAACGGGCGCGGACCTCGGCCACGCGCTCTGGCGATTCGCTTCCGTGCAACTGCAGCATGTCCAGCGGAACAGTATCCACCAGCGCGTCGAGCGCCGCATCCGTCGGATCGACGACCAGCGCCACCTTGGCGACGCCCGGTGGAACTTCCAGCGCAAGCGCCCGGGCCAGGTCCGGCGTCACTGACCGGGGCGAGCGCTCGAAGAAGTTGAACCCCAGGTAACGCGCGCCAGCGTCAATGGCCGCGCCGACATCCTCCGCGCTCCGCAGACCGCAGATCTTCACCGCGATTTCAGGCATGTCAGCTGGCCTTGTCGAGCACTGCCAGGATCTCGTCCTGACCCTCGTGCTTTTCTTCCTTCAGGCGGTCCACCTCGCGGCGCAGCCGGTCCAGCTCCCGCGATTTCAACCGCGCCTCCGAGCGCAGGCGGCGTTCACGCAGCCATTCCCACAGAAACCCGATGACCAGGCCCAGTGCCACACCGAGGAACAGTACCACGAATAGCGGCAGCTCGATCGTGGGGGAAAGCCCAAGGAACTGCGCCAGCTCGTCGGGCATCGCGCGCAACTGCGTCGGCGTTCGATTGGCCAGCCCCACCACGACCAGCACCAAGGCGACAACGCCCCAGAAGGTGTATCTGAAGTAGCTCATGGTCCCTGCCCTACCCACCGTTCAACCGGTCGCGCAAGAGCTTGCCGGTCTTGAAGAACGGGACATGCTTCTCGTCAACCTGAACCGCCTCGCCGGTACGCGGGTTGCGCCCAACGCGGGCATCACGCTTCTTGACCGAAAAGGCCCCGAAGCCACGCAACTCGACACGGTTGCCATCGGCCATGGCATCGATGATGCGTTCGAACACGGTGTTGACGATACGCTCCACATCCCGCTGGTAGAGATGAGGATTCTCTTCGGCGATCTTCTCGATCAATTCCGAACGGATCATGTGATCGTCTCCCCTTCGGATGATGCGCCGACGTCCCCGACGCCCTCACACTATAGGGGCGTTGCCGCCTTCACGAAATAGCGGTGACGGTGTTTCTTGAACAAATTCGATGAGGGAGGATCAGGATTTCAGCCTTGTTGCCCCGCGAAGCGGGCCGGTCAACCGATCAGGCATCCCGTCCGCCCGGCTTTGATTCGCAAACAAAAAGCCTCCGCCGCGGAAGCGGCGGAGGCTTCGGGATCAAGACTGGACGCCTCGCCTCAGTCGTCGTCGCCCTTGAGCGCGGCGCCGAGGATGTCGCCAAGCGAAGCACCCGAGTCCGACGAACCGAACTGTTCCACGGCCTCTTTCTCCTCGGCGATCTCGCGCGCCTTGATCGACAGCCCGAGGCGGCGGGACTTGTTGTCGATGTTGGTGACGCGCACATCGACCTTGTCACCGACCTGGAAGCGCTCGGGGCGCTGCTCGGCGCGGTCGCGGCTCAGGTCGCTGCGGCGGATGAAGGACTTCATCCCCTCGTATTCGACCTCGATTCCGCCATCCTCGATCGAGGTGACCTCGACGGTGATGATCGACCCGCGCTTGATGCCGCCGATGGCCTCGGCATAGGGATCGCCGTCCAGCGCCTTGATCGAGAGCGAGATACGCTCCTTCTCGACGTCCACTTCGGTGACCTTGGCCTTGACCACGTCACCCTTGCGGTAGTTCTGGATGGCCTCCTCACCGCGCTCGTCCCAGCTGAGGTCGGACAGGTGGACCATGCCGTCGATGTCACCCTCGAGGCCGATGAACAGGCCGAACTCGGTGATGTTCTTGACTTCGCCCTCGACCTCGGTCCCTTCGGGGTGGGTCTCGGCGAAGACCTCCCAAGGGTTGCGCATCGTCTGCTTGAGCCCGAGGGACACCCGGCGCTTGGCCTCGTCGATCTCCAGGACCATGACCTCGACTTCCTGGGAGGTCGAGACGATCTTGCCCGGGTGGACGTTCTTCTTTGTCCAGGACATTTCGCTGACATGAACCAGGCCCTCGACACCGGGTTCCAGCTCGACGAAGGCACCGTAGTCGGTGATGTTGGTCACGCGGCCGGTGTGCACGGACTCCAGCGGGTACTTGGCCGAAACGGCATCCCACGGATCGTCCTGCAGCTGCTTCATGCCCAGGCTGATGCGATGGGTTTCCTTGTTGATCTTGATGACCTGCACCTTGACCGTTTCGCCGATCGACAGGATCTCGGAGGGGTGGTTCACACGACGCCAGGCCATGTCGGTGACGTGCAGCAGCCCGTCGACACCGCCAAGATCCACGAAGGCGCCGTATTCGGTGATGTTCTTGACGACACCGTCGACGGCCTGGCCTTCTGCCAGCTTGGCGATGACCTCGGCGCGCTGTTCGGCGCGGCTCTCTTCGAGGATCGCACGGCGCGAGACCACGATGTTGCCGCGGCGGCGGTCCATCTTGAGGATCTGGAAAGGCTGCTTGAGGCCCATGAGCGGCCCGGCGTCACGCACCGGACGCACGTCGACCTGGCTGCCGGGCAGGAAGGCCACGGCACCGCCCAAGTCGACGGTGAAACCGCCCTTGACCCGGCCGAAGATGGCGCCCTCGACACGCTCCTCGGCGGCATAGGCTTTCTCAAGCCGGTCCCAGGCAGCTTCGCGCCGGGCCATCTCGCGGGAGATCACCGCTTCGCCGCGGGCATTCTCGGAGGCGCGCAGGTAAACCTCGACCTCGTCGCCGACGGCGATCTCGGCGGCCTCACCGGGATTTGCAAATTCCTTGACGTCGACGCGGCCTTCCATCTTGTAGCCGACGTCGATGATGGCTTGGCCCGCCTCGATGGCGATGACCTTGCCCTTGACGACAGAGCCCTCGGCGGGCGTGTCCATTTCGAAGCTTTCGTTCAGGAGGGCTTCGAATTCCTCCATGGATGTGTTCTGAGCCATGTGGCGACTTGTTCCTTTTAGCGTCTTATTCCGGCCACGCGGTTGTCTCCGCGGGTCTTGGGGTGAATTGGTCGAACCCGATTTTCGGGGCTTGCGAAAACGAAAGAGGGCCGGGGGTCCCGACCCTGCTCGCCTTGTGGCTGTCCCGCCACTTCGACAGGCGCGCGTATATGGGATAATCGGGCGACAGGCAAGAGGCGCGGGGGCTGCGGCGGCGTCAGGTTCGGGCCGCCGTCACCGCCGCGATCGCGCTGCCTACCGCCTGGGCAATGGTCAGGTCCGATGTGTCGATGCAGGTTGCGTCCGCCGCCGGCCGCAGTGGCGCCGCCACGCGGTCGGAATCGCGGGCGTCGCGCTCGCGGACATCGGCCAGCACGCTGTCATAGCTCGCCTGGTGTCCATTTTCGACAAGCTCTTTCAGGCGCCGCTCGGCCCGGCATTCCGCACTGGCCGTCACGAAGAGTTTCGCCTCGGCCTCCGGACAGATCACCGTGCCGATGTCGCGCCCGTCCAGTACCGCACCCCCGGACCGGCGCGCGAAGGCGCGCTGAAAGTCCACCATGGCCTCGCGCACCTCCGGCATCACGGCGACCTTGCTTGCCGCCTGCGCCACGTCTTGCGTGCGCAGGCCATCGGCTTCCAGGTCCTCCGCCCTCAGCGCCCGTGCCGCCGCGACCGGGTTCTCGCCCAGAAGGACACGCTTGCCCACGGCGCGGTAGAGCAGCCCGGTATCGAGGTGCGCCAAGCCGAAATGCGCGGCAACCGCCCGGGAAACGGTGCCCTTGCCTGCCGCGGCGGGTCCATCGATGGCGACGGTAAAACTCATGGACGGGGCCTCCTCAGATGCCAGATCAAGACAAGCACAGCCAGGTAAAGCGATGCAAACTTTGCCTGCGTCAGGGACGAGGCAGAACGCACCGCCACCGGGTCCGGTGCGGGGTTGAAAACAAGGCGGTGAAGCGCCGCGTTCTCGGCCAGGTCGATCCCGGCATAGAGTGCCGCCAGCACCGCCACGAGGGCCCGCAACCCTCCCCCGCGCCAGCCCACCAATGCCAGCCAGGCGGCCAGCGCCACCGCGAAGACCCTGTCCCAACCCGTTAGAAGCCGGGCATAAGCCTGGCCCGCCTCCGGTGTCAGGGCCTTCAGGAAAGGTGCGATCACGGCGGCATCATAGCCCAGCAGGCGGAAATCGGGCGGAACATGCCCCCCGGCACCAGGGATCACCGTGAAATAGAGCAGCGCCCCCATCACCAGGTAACTGCCCAGGGCAACGGCCCCTGTGATCCGCCTGGCCGCCCCCAAATCAGTTCGTCCGGACAAGGCCGGCGCCCAGCCCGGTCATCAGGCCTTCGAAGATCGGGAAGGACGTCGCGATCGGCCCGCCATCGTCCACGCGCATCGGTTTCTCCGTGGCCAACCCCATCACCAGGAAGGCCATGGCAATCCTGTGGTCCAGGCGGCTTTCGACCGTCACGCCACCCGGCACATCGCCATGGTCCCGGCCATGAACGATCCACCAGTCCGTGCCTTCCTCGACCTTGACGCCCGCCGCGCGCAGTCCCCGCGCCATGGCGTCGATCCGGTCACATTCCTTGACACGCAGTTCCTTGACGCCGCGCATCTCGGTCTTGCCCTGCGCAAAAGCGGCGACCACCGACAGCACCGGGTATTCGTCGATCATGCTCGCCGCGCGCTCGGGCGGCACCTCGACCCCTGCCATGTCGGGTGAGAACCGTGCGCGCAGGTCCGCCACGGGTTCGCCACCCTCTTCGCGCATGTTCTCGAAGGTCAGATCGGCCCCCATCTCCTGCAAGGTATGGAACAGCCCGGCACGCGTCGGATTCAACCCGATATTGGGCACCAGCACGTCCGAGCCTTCGACAAGAAGCGCAGCGCAAACCGGGAACGCCGCCGAGCTGGGGTCACGCGGCACAACGATCGCCTGCGGTTTCAATTCCGGCTGCCCCGTCAGGGTGATCACACGGCCCTCCTGCGTTTCCTCGACCGACAATTCCGCCCCGAACCCCGCCAGCATGCGCTCGGTGTGGTCGCGGGTCGCGTCCTTCTCGATCACCACCGTTTCGCCGGGCGCATTCAGTCCGGCCAGCAGCACGGCCGATTTCACCTGCGCCGATGGCACGGGCACCGCGTAGCGCACCGGCACCGGGTCCGCCGCCCCCACGATGGTCATCGGCAGCCGCCCCCCGTCACGCCCGAAGGCCTGCGCCCCGAACAGTGCAAGCGGGTCCGTCACCCGCCCCATGGGCCGCGCATTGAGCGATGCGTCCCCGGTGAAGGTCACCGTGATGGGCGATGTCGCCATCGTCCCCATGATCAGGCGGACACCGGTCCCCGAATTGCCGCAATCTATGACCTGTTCCGGTTCCGAGAACCCGCCGACGCCCACGCCATGCACCGACCATTCACCGCCACCATGATCCGTCACCTCGGCCCCGAAGGCCCGCATGGCCTTGGCGGTGTTCAGCACGTCCTGGCCTTCCAGCAAGTCCGTGATCCGGGTCTCGCCGACGCTCAGCGCGCCAAGGATCAGCGCCCGGTGCGAGATCGACTTGTCCCCGGGCACATCGGCGGTGCCGGTCAACGGCCCGCCCTTGCGGGATATCATCGGGATGGGGGCGCCATGGCTCGACATGCGGGTCTCCGGGATTGGTGTCCGCAGCCTGATAGACCGCCCTGCCGCGAGCGTCCACACCATCTGCCCATCTGCGCGCCCGGGGCGAGGTGCCAGGGGCTGCCTCGGGTCGGAAACACCGCGGGGAAGCGGCGATGGCAGGTCGGGCGCAGCCCCCCCCCGCTACGACTTGCGGAAGGTCAGGTAATGCGGGACGCGCCCTTCGCGCAGCGCTTTTTGCTCGTACCGGGTCGGCATCCAGTCACTCCAGGACTCGCGCCAATCGGCCGGCCCCTCGGCGAGCCACTCGAAACCATGTGCCGGCACCTGTTCGAGGGTCTGGCGCACGTAGTCCTGAATGTCGGTGGCCACGCGGAACTCTGCACCCGGCTTGAGCACGCGTGCCAGCGCCTCGAGGTAGTCCGGGGTCACGAAGCGGCGGCGGTGGTGCCGTTTCTTGGGCCAGGGATCGGGATAAAGCAGGAACGCCTTGGCAATCGAGGCCTCGGGCAGCACATCGAAAAGGTCACGCACATCGCCGGGATGCACGGCCAGGTTTTCCACGCCCGCCTTGCGGATCTTGCCCAGAAGCATGGCGACGCCGTTGATATAGGGCTCGCACCCGATGATGCCGATATCGGGGTTGCCCGCAGCCTGGTGGACAAGATGCTCGCCACCGCCGAAACCGATCTCGAGCCAGACCTCCTTGCCGCCGAACAGCGCGGCAAGGTCAAGCGGCACACGCTGGGGGTTCGCGTCCCAGTCGACCGGCCCGGGCGAGAGCTTTTCCAGGTCTTCGTCCAGATAAGTTCGCTGGCTGTCACGCAGGCCCTTGCCCTTGGTGCGGCCATAGAAATTGCGCCAGGGTGCGTCCGGGTGCTTGTCAGGTTGTGTGCGGTCACTCATGCGCGGGTCTTTAGCGGCGTGGCAACGGTTGCGCAACGGCAGCAATCCTTGACCCATCTAATGTGCGAATACGCACGGATTTTGCTGATATATGCCGAACTGTGACTTTAGCCAGAAACACGCAAACCGTCCCGGTCACCTGTCACAACGAGGATGCGCAAAATGACCCAAGTCACTCCATATGCCGCGCCGGTTGCCCGGCTTCTGCTATCTTTCATGTTTATCCTGTCAGGCCTGCAAAAGATCACCGGCTATGCCGGCACCCAGCAATACATGGAGGCCATGGGCGTGCCCGGCGCCTTCCTGCCGCTGGCCATCCTCACCGAGGTCGCGGGCGGTATCGCCCTGCTGCTTGGCTGGCAGGCCCGGATTGCCGCCGTCCTGCTGGCCGGGTTCTCGGTCATCTCCGGCCTGCTGTTTCACTTCCTCCCCTCCCTCGGGATGGAGGGCATGGCCGCCCAGGGCGAGATGATCAGCTTCATGAAGAACCTGACCATCGCCGGTGGTATGCTGATGGTGGTGGCCGCGGGCCCTGGCAAGTGGTCGCTCGACGCGCGGGCCGGACGCGAAACCGCCACCGCCTGAGCCCATCAGGCCAATCCGCATACGGCCCCGCCCCGGCGGGGACGTTTTCCGTTTGATCAGACCGCCTTGAGAAGCGCCTCGACAAGGTCGGTGCGCTCCCAGCTGAAGCCACCGTCGGCCTCGGGCGCGCGACCGAAATGGCCATAGGCGGCGGTGCGGGCATAGATCGGCTTGTTCAGGTCAAGATGGGTACGGATGCCGCGCGGGGTCAAGTCCATGACCCGTCCAATCGCGGCCTCGATCGCCTCCTCCGCAATCTCGCCGCTGCCGTGCGTGTCGATATAGATTGACAGGGGGTGCGATATCCCGATGGCGTAGGACAGCTGAAGCGTGCAGCGCCCGGCAAGGCCCGCGGCCACCACGTTCTTGGCCAGGTAGCGTGCGGCATAGGCGGCCGACCGGTCCACCTTGGTCGGGTCCTTGCCGGAAAAGGCACCCCCACCGTGCGGGGCAGCACCCCCATAGGTGTCGACGATGATCTTGCGGCCCGTCAGGCCCGCATCGCCGTCGGGGCCGCCGATGACGAACTTGCCAGTCGGGTTCACCCACCATTCGGTTCGGTCACTGAGCAGGGTCGCGGGCAGGACCGCGCGGATATGGGGTTCGACGATGGCGCGGATGTCATCGCTGGTCTGGCCCTCGTCAGAATGCTGGGTCGAGAGCACGATCTGGGTCACTTCGACCGGCTTGCCATTCTCATAGCGCAGGCTGACCTGGCTTTTCGCGTCCGGCCGCAGCGCAGGTTCCGTGCCGTTCTTGCGGACCTCCGCGAGGCGCTTAAGGATCGCGTGAGAATAGAGGATCGGCGCGGGCATCAGCTCGGGCGTCTCGTTGCAGGCAAATCCGAACATGATGCCCTGGTCGCCCGCGCCCTCTTCCTTGTCGGCTCCGGCGTCGACGCCCTGGGCGATATGGGCGGATTGCTCGTGCAGCAGGTTGGTGATCTCGCAGGTGCGCCAATGGAACTCGTCCTGCTCGTAGCCGATGTCGCGAATGCAATCGCGGGCGATCCCTTCGATCGCCTCCATCTTCTCGGCCAGCTTGCCCTTGTCGGCCAGGCCGATCTCGCCGCCGATCACGACGCGATCCGTCGTGGCGAAGGTCTCGCAGGCCACGCGCGCCTCGGGCTCTTCGGCGAGCAATGCGTCCAGAACGGCATCGGAGATCCGGTCGCACACCTTGTCCGGGTGCCCCTCGGAAACGGATTCCGAGGTGAAGGTATAATTATCGCGTGTCATCGAGAGTGCTCCGTTCAGGTTTTGCCGCGCCACGCCAGGAAGCCGTTGTGGGCGGATTTCTTGTTGCATACGGCCTAGTGAGCGGCCCCGTCGCCGTCAACGTGAATCCGCCTACGCCGCACCGAAACCAGCCCGAGTGTGGCTATCAGCACCGCCAGAACCGGCCAGTCACCGGCCCGCGAATAGAGCGTCGGCGGCAGCGGGTCGCTCACCCGCACGTCAAGGTACCCGGCCTCGCCCAGGGGGAGGCTGTCACCGATGCGCCCGCGCGCGTCGATCACCGCCGAGATGCCGGTGTTGGCCGCGCGCAGTACGGGCAGGCCCTGTTCGATGGCCCGGGCACGGGCTTGCAGCAGGTGTTGGCGCGGACCGGGCCCCGTGCCGAACCAGGCGTCGTTCGTCATCACGACCAGAACCTCCGGGCGCGTGCCGCCCTCGACGATCTCCTCGGGAAAGATGCCTTCGTAACAGATCAGGATGCGCGCCCGGCCCAGGCCGGCAACATCGAGCGTCCCGCCACCGGTGCCAGGGGCGTAGCCACGCGCCATGTCCACGACGCCAGTCAGGCCGATCTTGCCGAAAATCCAGACCAGCGGGACATATTCACCGAAGGGCACGAGGTGTTGCTTGTCATAGAGCGCGGCGACGCTGCCGTCGGTTTCCACCACGATGGCACTGTTGTGATATCCCGCCTCCGGTGCCCAGCGCTGAATGCCGGCCAGGACCGGTGCCCCGCGCCCTGCCCGGCCAATCTGTGCGAGCCAGGTGTCGGCATTGCGCAAGAGCGTCGCCACCGAGGTCTCGGGCCAGATCACAAGGTCAGGTGGCGGATCGGCAGCAGTCGCTGCAATCGCGCGCTCGAAAAAGACAGGGATCCACTCAGGGTCCCACTTGAGATGCTGCGGCGCGTTGGGCTGGACCAGCCGCACCCGGGGCGCCGTCTCGTTGGTTCCGGGCATCGGCGTGGCAAAACTGGCAGTCACCAGCCCGGCGCAGATCACTGCCAGCCCCGGCCAGAGGATCGTCCGGCCCCGGTCCAGGGACACAGAGGCCAGCACCGCAACCGCCACCAGAACCGCACTGGCCCCGTGCGGGCCCACGACGGCAAAGAGGTAATCCACCGGGCCGCCGATCAGACTGTAGGACAGCATCGCCCAGGGAAATCCGCTGAACACGTGTGCGCGCGCGAACTCCGCTGCGATCAGCGCGGCCGCAACGCCCACCGGCCTGAGGATTGCCGAACGAGCCCCGAAAGCCCCCAGACCGAAGGCCGCGGCCCAGAACAGCGCCAACCCCCCGGCCAGTCCCACGATGGCGATCGGTGCCATCCAACCGTGCCGCAGCGGGTCCACGAAGAAGGGCTCGACGATCCAGCGCAGCGTGATGCCGAAGTAGGCCAGGCCCATGGCCCAACCGAACCACGCGGCCTGCCGGGCCGACAGCGCATGGCTCGCCCGCAGCGCCAGCACCAGCCCGGCCAGGACCCAGAGCGCGCGCAACGGGCCCTCGCCCATCTGGCCGAAGGACAGGACCATCCCGATGGCCAGCGCCAGGCCGCCCCTGCGCGAGCGCCGCCATCCGGCGATTGCCGCGGCACCCGCCGCCAGGCGCCTTCTGTCAGCCACCTTCGCGCCCGGGCAGCCGCACGCGCAGCCGCTTGATGCGGCGCGGATCGGCCTCGACCACCTCGAATTCCGG
>NZ_DATFIP010000060.1:0-33150 GCF_035270045.1 Salibaculum sp. | reverse complement strand
TTTAAAGAGGTACGTGAGCTGGGTTTAGAACGTCGTGAGACAGTTCGGTCCCTATCTGCCGTGGGTGTAGGATACTTGAGAGGAGTTGCCCCTAGTACGAGAGGACCGGGGTGAACGATCCACTGGTGGACCTGTTGTTGCGCCAGCAGCAGTGCAGGGTAGCTATGATCGGACAGGATAACCGCTGAAGGCATCTAAGCGGGAAGCCCCCCTCAAAACAAGGTATCCCTGAGGACCGAGGTAGACCACCTCGTCGATAGGCCGGAGATGTAAGCGCTGCAAGGCGTTCAGTTGACCGGTACTAATTGTCCGATAGGCTTGATTTGATCCAGTAGAAGCAAGGTTCGTCCTGCTCCTACGGTTCAGAAGTCAGTTTACTCGACTTGGACTATGTTTCTTTCTCGGTCTGGTGGTCATAGCACGAGCAAAACACCTGGATCCATTCCGAACCCAGCCGTTAAGTGCCGTCGCGCTGATGGTACTGCGTCTTAAGACGTGGGAGAGTAAGTCGCTGCCAGACCTAGTAAGAAACATAGTGAGTATCTCTCGACGGTGCTACGCTCCCATCATCTCCGCCACGGTAGCTGATCGCGTTCCATAAAGGGCGTGGAGACGTCACCGTTGGACAATTCGTCTCGCAGTCGAGATCTTGAAACTTTCCCAATATCCGTTTGTCCATGTGTATCTTGGTACGATGTATGCGGTCTGTGTCCCCAACCGTTTTTACTCGTTCTCTGGAAGCCGTAGCGATTAACCCCGGACATTGTCTGACTTCCTGTCGGCATAGCCCCTGAAACGCGCCGGATTTTGCTGGTCCTGAAGTGTCCCGTGCATGCGGTGCCATGTCCGATCTGAGCAGTAGCCTTCTAAGCCTCTGCTGACGAAATGCTCCCTATGGGTCCAGGTCAGCGGCGATTGTCCAACCCGTCGACCCGTTCGAATTTGGCTCTTCCACCGCGTCGAAGCTATCCACGGGCTGCTATGGCCCATGACTTCTGCCCTGAACGAGATGCCAGTCGGATTTAATCAAACCGGCGCTGATTTACCTGCCCTGTCCTTGGAATATACAAAAACGGCCACGTCTCACTTGAGAGCACAGTGCTTGATTTGGCCATTGCCGTGCCTCTGAAGTGAAGCCGAAATCAAGGCGATCAAGCCACTGAAACCAAATGTCGTTTTCAGGTTAAGCAGACTTCACATCGCAAAATCATGAAATGGTGGAGCCGAGGGGAATCGAACCCCTGACCTCGTCATTGCGAACGACGCGCTCTCCCGACTGAGCTACGGCCCCACGATCCCCATCCTGTTTGCCTCCGCGCCGATCCGCTGTCAAGCCAGCGCATCGCGCAGGTTCTCATAGCCCAGACGGTAGGCCTTGCCGAAACCGCCGTTGAGGATCGCGAATTTGGGGACAAGGCGCAAAAGGTTGAAGTCAGCGAAGTCGTAGTAGAACTGTGCCTTGGGGCGGACCGCCAGCCAGGCCTCCTTGAGCGCGGCCTTGTCAGCCGCTTCGGCCCGGACTTGCAGGGTCAGCCGCGGGTGAGTCAGCGGATCGCCCCCGGGCCGCGGTTCGCCCACCAGCACAGAAGCCACCGGGGTGACACGTAGCGCCTCCGCATGGTGTGACAGCTCGGAGACCAGCGTATGCGGCTGCCCCGACAGAACGGCAAAAGCGATGCGTGACACCACGGGCGCCCCCGAGTCAGGGTCGAGCACGCCAAGGGCGGCGTGGCGCGCGCTTGTCAGCAGATCGCGGGTCAGCGCGATGGCCTCGACATCCACGGTGCGAAATGGGTCCTTCGCGGGCACGGTACAGACTCCTTGTTCGGTCGCGGCACCCCTTCGGGCTATCTGAACCCTAGCCGCCATCCGCCGCTGGCCCAACAATCCATTGAGTGTGCCGCCAAGCCGGGATAGCGTCTTTGGAACGTGCAAGTCACAATCACGGGGGATCCATGGCGAAAACAGTCGAAGACCTGGTCAAGGCGGCCCGCGCCGAGGTGCCCGCGATCTCGCCAGCCGAGGCCAAGCGCTTGCACGGCGATGACGGGGCCGTGTTCCTGGACGTGCGGGAACCGGTCGAGGTGGCCGCGGGCAAGGTCAAGGGCGCCATCGCGATCCCGCGCGGGGTTCTGGAATTCCAGGTCGGCTCGGCCGAGAACCGGCCCGAGGCCCTGTCCGAGGACAAGACGGTCGTCGTCTATTGCGCTGGCGGCGGGCGCGCTGCCTTGGCGGGGCAGACCCTGCGGGCCATGGGCTTCGAGGACGTCCGTAATCTGGGCGGCTACAAGGACTGGGTTGAGGCCGACGGCAAAACCGAGCGTGACATCTGATCCGGATCAAAGCGCGCCTTCGCGTTTCGGTGCACCCTGTGCCGGCAAGAGGAGGAATGCAATGTACAGCCACATCCTGATTCCCGTCGCCTTTGACGGTGAGCATCCGACAAAACCGGCCGAGCAGATTGCCCACGCTCTTTCGGCGCCGGGCGCCCGCGTGACGTTTCTGCACGTGATGGAGGAACTGCCAGCTTACGCGGTGAATTACATCCCGGAGGGGTATGACAAGGAGACTCGCGCCGCCGTGCAGGCGCAGCTTGATGGCAAGGCCAAGAATTTCACCACGGGCGAAGCGCTGGTGATCCATGGTCGTTCGGGCCGCACCATCGTGGACTGGGCCAAGGACCACGGGGTGGACCTGATCGTCATCGATTCGCACCGCCCCGGCCTTGCTGATTATTTTCTGGGCTCGACCGCAGCGCGGGTGGTGCGCCACGCGCAATGCGCGGTGCATGTTCTGCGCTGACGCGATTTCAGAACTCGATCCAGCTTTCGACGAACAACCCGGTGCCCCGGTCGCCGGTCAGGGCGTGGCTGACCCCGGCGTTCAGCCGCAGACTGTCGCTGATCCGGTAGATCACCGACGGCAGGATCTTGGCGTAGGAGTCGCCGGTATGGCCCCGCCCGGACTGAAGCTGCAACATCGCCGACCAGACTGGGCTGATGTGGTAGCCACCGGTGAGATCCAGCTTGGCCTCGATGTCGCCATCGGCCATGTCAGCCATCACGCGGCCTTCGATCGTGACCCAACCCGTGTCGGAGCCTTGCCCCCAGGCCAGACCGAGCGAGGCCAGCCGGTTTACCCGGGTCGTCTCGGCACCGTCAACGTCATACTGGATACTGTCGAATTCGCGTATCGCCAGACCACCCGAAACCGTGGCAACGCCCCAGCGATCAGGCAGCGGAAGCGAACGAAAAATCTGCGCTTCGCCGGTGCGGGCGCTGTTCTGGGGTCCGGCATGGGCGGCAAAGGCCAGTGTCGTTCGCGCGTTGAGGCCCCACTCCAGGTAAAGTCGAGGGTCCCGGCCCACGGGGCTCCACGCACCCTCTGACAGGGCAAGGTTGGCTCCGAACGACAGGAAAACGGCCCCATCCTCGCGCAGCCAGGCCCCGGCGTGGAGGGGCGCGGCCAGGGTCAAACTCAGCAGACAACATGAGACCACGCGAACCATAGGTTGAACTTATATTCACTGTTCGCGTCTGGCCAGAATTCATTGACCTGCCGTTTCCCGTCGGGTGTAGTCATGGCAAGGAGGAGGCCCATGACAAGGATCGAGAAAGGAAATCCCTGCCAGACCGTTATCACGACCTTCGAGGTCAATCCGGCGACTTGCGACGATGTGCTGGAGTTGCTGCGCGCGGCATATTCAGAGGTCATATCAAGGCAGCCGGGCTTCATCTCGGCGGGCCTGCACGTCAACGATGCCCAGACCCGCATCGCCAATTATTCGCAGTGGACGCGGCGCGAGGACTATCAGGCCATGCTGCGCACCGTGGAGATGCGCCGCCGCAATCGCGAGATCAACCAACTCACCAAGGGCTTCGAGCCCGTAATGTATGACGTCTTGGAGGTATACTGATGCGCTTTCTGATCGCCCTTTTGCTGATGGCCGGCATGGCCCAAGCCGACCCTGTGGGGATCACCCCCGATACCATGTCGGTGACGGTCGACACCCCCGACGGCCCGGTCGAGATCGGCCGGGTTCAGGACAATGACAATCGCGTCGGTGCCGAATGGACCCTGACCTCGCGGCCCTGTCCGAACTTCTGCATCCAGCCCATCGTGCCCGCTCCGGGTGTAACGCCCATCGGCGAATTGGAACTGATGGAGTTTCTGCAAGACCCCGAGGCTGTCGTGATCGACGGCCGTATCCGGCCCCAGTTCGAGCAGGGCACGATACCCGGCGCGGTCTCGGTGCCCTACAACGAGGCAGCGGACCGGCTTGGCGAATTGGGCTGTACGGTTGATTTCGAGGGGTTCGAGTGCCCCGCCGAGGTGCCGCGTGTCGCGCTTTTCTGCAACGGCCCGTGGTGTGGTCAATCCCCCACCGCGGCCCGGCGCATGATCGAGGCGGGTTTCCCGGCAGACAAGATCCATTACTACCGCGGCGGGATGCAGAACTGGCAAATGCTGGGCCTGACGGTGGTCCCGGGCAGCTAGCGCCTGGCCCTAGTCCGGGATGGTCTTGCCCGGGTTGAGGATTCCCTGGGGATCAAGCGCCTGCTTGATTCGCCGCATCATGGCCAGCGCGGTCGGGTCCTTGCGGCGCCGCATGGTGGCCAGCTTCGACTGGCCAACGCCATGCTCGGCTGAAAAGGCCCCGCCAAGCTCGGTCACGACGTCCTCGATGATGGTGACGATCGAGTCTTTCAGGGCTGGAGAGTCATCACTCGGGTAGACGCTGTAATGGACGTTCCCATCGCCCAAATGGGCGATGTAGAAGGGCTCGGCCGCGGGGTCCTGCGCTGTTACGCGGGCATCGGCCATCTCCAGAAAGCGCGGCACAAGGTCCAGCGGAACAGCGATATCGGTGTCAATGACCGGCTTGCGCCAGAAGGTGAGTTCGGCGGCGGCCTCGCGGCGGGCCCAGATCTCGGCCCGCTGGGCCTCGGACTGGGCAACGGTGGCATCCAGAAGCTTCCCGGTATCCAGCAGAGCGCCCAGCTCTTGCTCCAGCAGGGCCGTTATCGGCGTCTTGCCGTCGGCGGCGGGGGTAGCGTCGCGCTCGGCCGTCGCGCCGAGTTCGACCAGGATATTCACGTCGTGCATTTCGTTGAATGGAGGCTTGGCGCCTGCGACCCGGTCCAGGTGAGTCTGGATATAGACGCGCGGCATGTATTCGAAGGCCTCCACCGCGCCCCCCGAGACATCGTTGAGCCGGTTGAGCAGGTCCAGCGCATCGGGCAACGCGGGCACGGCGACCATGGCCGTGGCATGGGCACGGGGTTTCCGCGAAAGCTTGAGCACAGCCGCAGTGATCACTCCCAACTGACCCTCGGCCCCGATGAGAAGGTTGCGCAGGTCGAGGCCGGAATTGTCCTTGTGAACCGCGCTCATCAGGTTGACCACGCGTCCATCGGCCAGCACCGCTTCGAGCCCCAGGCACAGGTCCCGTGCATTGCCGTAGCGCAGCACGTTGGAGCCGCCGGCGTTGGTCGACAGCACGCCGCCGATCATGGCCGAGCCGCGCGCGCCGAAGGTCAGTGGAAAGATAAGGCCCTGCGCCTCGGCGGCCTCTTGCAGGCTGGACAGGATCACCCCGGCTTCGACGGTGGCGGTCCGTGCGCGTGGATTGACCTCGCGGATCGCGGACATGCGGTCCAGCGAGAGCAGCACGCCGCCGGTGGTATGGGCCCCACCCACCAGCCCGGTATTGCCTGACACGGGCGTCACCGAAAGCCGCAATTCCGAGGCCTTGCGCAGGATCGCCGCGACCTGCGCGGTATCGGCCGGGCGCAGAACCACGCCCGGTGCGCCGATATAGGCGCCAGTCCAGTCCTGCGCCCACCTGGCCGTGTCTGCGCCGATCATGGCGTGGTCGGCCCCGACAATTTCCGTGAACGCACGCAGCGATGTCATGGCACGCCTCCCCCGGCGAAACAGTGCCGCAAAGCGATTCCCGAGAAAAGGGAAAGTGATGGTAGCGTGGGGCGGACTTGAACCGCCGACCCCAGCATTATGAGTGCTGTGCTCTAACCGGCTGAGCTACCACGCCATCACCGGCGTTCGGATACTCGCGGCTTGGGGGGCTGTCAAACCGTTTCTGCACTCACATGGTGGGGCTTGCCGCTTTTCGCCCCCTTGTTCACCTGCCCGTTCTTGACGATGCTGCCGCGACGCGCAGGAGGCAGGGCTATGGCGGAAACGGCGAACGGGGCCTGGGAATTCTGGATTGACCGTGGCGGCACCTTTACCGACATCGTAGCCCGTGCGCCGGATGGCGGGCTGCTCTCGCACAAGCTTCTGTCAGAGAACCCTGAACGCTACCGCGATGCGGCCGTGCAGGGCATTCGCGACCTTATGGGCACCGAAGCCCCGGAACCCGGCTCGATCAGGTCGGTCAAGATGGGAACCACGGTTGCGACCAACGCGCTGCTTGAGCGCAAGGGCGAACCCACGCTCTTGTTGATGACACGGGGCTTCGGTGACCTGCTGCGGATCGGCTACCAGGCCCGACCGGACCTTTTTGCCCTGAATGTGCGGCGGCCCGAACCGCTTTTCGACCGGGTGGCCGAGGTGACCGAACGGCTGGACGCCGCGGGCAAGGTTCTGATCCCCATGGATGAAGAGCGATTACGCCCCGTGCTCGAACAGGCCCGCACCGCGGGTTTCAAGGCCGTCGCCATTGCGTTCCTGCATGCCTATCTCAACCCTGTGCACGAAGAGCGCGCCGCCGAAATCGCGCGGGAGTTGGGCTTCACGCAGGTCAGCACTTCACACGGGGTGTCCGGCCTGGCCAAACTGGTCGGGCGCGGGGATACCACGGTGGTCGATGCCTACCTTTCGCCCATCCTGCGGCGCTACGTGCACGAGGTCGCCGATGCGCTGGACGTGGGCCGTGTGACGGGTCAACTGCTGTTCATGCAGTCCAGCGGCGGGTTGACTGACGCGATGCGGTTCCAGGGCAAGGACGCGATCCTGTCCGGGCCCGCGGGCGGTATCGTCGGCATGGTCAAGACCGGCGAAGCGGCGGGCCATGACCGCCTGATCGGCTTTGACATGGGCGGCACCTCGACGGATGTGAGCCACTATGCCGGCGATTTCGAGCGCAGCTTCGAAACCGAGGTCGCGGGCGTGCGGATGCGCGCGCCCATGATGGACATCCACACTGTTGCTGCCGGAGGCGGGTCGATATGCACTTTCCGCGATGGCCGCTTCCAGGTGGGGCCCGAAAGTGCTGGGTCCGATCCGGGCCCGGCCTGCTATCGTCGGGGCGGACCGCTGACCGTAACCGACTGCAACGTCATGCTTGGAAAACTGGACCCGGACCATTTTCCATGCGTTTTTGGCCCGGACGGCGATCAGCCACTGGACGCCGACGTGGTGCGCGAGAAGTTCCAAGCCCTGGCGGAAGAGGTTGCAAAAGCAACCGACGAGACCGCCCGCACGCCAGAGGACATGGCCGAGGGGTTCCTGCGCATCGCCGTGGACAACATGGCGGGCGCGATCAAGAAGATATCGGTCCAGCGCGGCCATGACGTGACCGGCTATACCCTGCAGTGCTTTGGCGGGGCTGGCGGGCAGCATGCCTGCCTTGTCGCCGATGCGCTGGGTATGGGGCGGGTACTGATCCACCCCTTTGCCGGGGTGCTTTCAGCCTTTGGAATGGGGCTGGCCGAACTGCGCGAGATGGTCGAGGAACAGCATGACGCGCCCTTGGCCGAAGTCGCGGCCGCGCAAGCGCGGGTTGACACGCTGACCGCGCAGGCCCGGTCAGCGCTGGTGGCCCAGGGCGTGACCGGTGCGATCGAGACCCGGGCGCAGGCGCATTTGCGTTACGACGGGTCGCACCAGACGCTGGCCGTGGATTTCAGTCCGCCCGAGCGGATGCAGGCGGAGTTCGAGGCCGCTCATGCCGCCCGTTTCGGTTTCACCAGCCCGGACCGGGCCATTCTCTTCGAGATGCTCAGCGTCGAGGCGATCAGCGACACGGGCGAGATACCCGAACGCATCGGCGCCGAGGCCGACCCGGCAAAGCCCATCGACAGCGTGCCCCTCCATACGGGCGGCACGCGACGGGACGCGCCGATATATCAGCGCGCGGACCTGGCCGAAAGGCAGGTCGTGACAGGCCCCGCGATCGTCCTCGAGCCGACCGGTACCAACATGGTAGAGCCGGGCTGGTCCGCCACTGTCGATGCGATGGGCAACCTCGTCCTGTCGCGCGACGGGTCCAGAGACCGAAGCCTCCCCGCCATGACCGAGGCCGACCCGGTGGTGATGGAGGTGATGTCCAACCTTTTCATGAACGTGGCCGAGCAGATGGGCGCAACGCTCGCCAATACATCCCGGTCGGTGAACATCAAGGAACGCTTCGACTTTTCCTGCGCGATCTTCGACGCAAAAGGCGACCTGGTGGCGAATGCACCGCATGTGCCGGTGCATCTTGGGTCCATGTCCGACAGCATCAAGACGGTGATGCGGCTGAACCCGGAGGTGGCGGACGGCGACGCCTTCATGCTCAATTCGCCTTATCGAGGCGGCACGCACCTGCCGGATGTCACGGTGGTCACGCCGGTCTTCGTGGATGGCAGGCCGACATTCTGGCTGGGGTCGCGCGGCCACCACGCCGACATCGGCGGACGTACCCCAGGATCGGCCCCACCCGACAGCACCCATATCGACGACGAGGGTGTTCTGATTGACAACGTCAAGCTTGTTGGCGCGGGCCAGTTCCGTGAAGACGACGCGCGTCGGGTCCTGGCTTCTGGCCGCTTCCCCTGCCGCAATCCGGACCAGAACATCGCCGACCTCAAGGCGCAGGTGGCCGCCAATGCGACCGGGCGTCGGGAGTTGCTGCGGGTCTGTGAAAAACAAGGGGTCGATGTGGTCACCGCCTACATGGGCCACGTCCAGCGAAACGCCGAAGAAAGCGTGCGCCGCGTGATCGACGGCTTGCCCGTTGGACGGTTCAGCTACCCCATGGATAACGGGCAGCGGATCGAGGTGTCGGTTTCCGTTGACCGTGATGCGCGCGAGGCCACGGTGGACTTTACCGGGACCAGCGCCCAGCACCCGGGCAACTACAACGCCCCCTTTGCGGTTTGCCGTGCGGTGGTCCTCTACGTTTTCCGAACCCTCGTCGGCTCGGACATCCCGCTCAACGAAGGCTGCCTCGCGCCGCTGAACATCATCGCGCCCGAGGGCTGCATGCTGAACCCGCGTTACCCGGCGGCGGTGATCGCGGGCAATACCGAGGTCTCCCAGGCGGCCTGCAACGCGCTTTACGGTGCGCTGGGCGTGATCGCGGGCAGTCAGGCGACCATGAACAATTTCGTCTGGGGCAATGACGTTTTCCAGAACTATGAGACCATCGCGGGCGGCACCGGTGCAGGGCCGGGCTTCGACGGCTGCGACGCGGTGCAAAGCCACATGACCAACACGCGTATGACCGATCCGGAGGTGCTGGAAAAACGCTTTCCCGTGCGGCTGGAGGAGTTCTCGATCCGGTCCGGTTCGGGCGGCGCGGGACAGTATCGCGGCGGGCATGGCGTGGTGCGTCGGCTTCGGTTCCTGACGGATGCAACCGTCACCACCCTGTCCTCCCATCGCCGCATTCCGCCATTCGGGGCGCAGGGTGGCGATCCCGGCCAGACGGGACGCAATTGGGTGGAATTGCCCGATGGCCGTCGCGTGGAACTTGACGGCGATGACGAGATCGACCTCGTCGCAGGATCGGCCTTTGTCATGGAAACGCCGGGCGGCGGCGGCTGGGGTGCTAGCTGAAGCGCCACTCGGTGATCTGGGTCGAGGGTTCGCCGGGGTGTAACGAGATATCCGGAAACCCCGGGCAATTGGGGGCGTCAGGCCAGCCCTGCGCCTCGATCGCCAGCCCGTGATGAAGCGGGGCCATGTCGCGGTGATCAAAGACCTGCAGGCCCGGCTCGGTGGTGGCCATGACCATCCGCCTACCCGATTCACCCGTCAGCCACAGGATATCCCGCAACTCGGTCCGCGCGCGGGATAGGCAGAAATTGTGGTCCAGATCGGGTGCGCCCGGCGTGAAGGGCTTGCCGTTGCGGAAATCGAACGCGCCGCCTGCCACGGGCCGGATCACCCCCGTTGGTAGCGTGTCACCATCCACGGGCAGGTAGTGATCTGCGGCGATGCGCAGCACATGCCCGGCCACGCTGTCGCTGCCGTCCATGTTCCAGTATCCGTGATGGGCCACGTTTATCAGCGTCTCGGAATCTGTCTCGGCGGTTACGGTCAGGCGCAGGGTGCCGGGCGCGGTGATCTCGTAGCGCGCCCTGATGACACGATTTCCTGGCATGCCGCCCTCTCCATCAGGCAAATTAACAGACAGAATGACCCGATCATCTGCTGATTCATCAACGTTCCATATCTTGGCATGTAGTCCCTTTGACCCGCCATGCAGCAGCGTCTTGCCGTTCTCGTTCTTTTCGAAATGAAAAGGTCGGCCGCCGATGCGTGCCGTCGCATCGCGCAGCCGGTTGGCCACCGGCCCGACCAGCGCGCCGAAATAGCCATGGGCGCCTTCGTAGTCCGCCAGGTTCTCACGTCCCAGGACAAGGCTGTGGTCCATTCCGTCGAGCCGCAGATCCTGAAGGATGCCGCCCCGGGTCAGGACCGTGGCCGAGAGGCCCTCCATGTTCAGATCAATGGCGTGGACGGTCTCTCCGTCGCTCGTGGTTCCAAACTCGCGCATTGTGTCCTCCTTCAGAGAATGACCTGGTGTTCTTCCTGACCCGTCGTCTCGACCGGGGACGAGAACGTCTTTCCATGGTCCGGGGCCGTGTCGGCCAGCCCCTCGGCAGCCGAGGTGCAGAACAGTGTCCGCAGTTGCGGCCCGCCAAAGGCCGGGCAGCTCGTTTGCGTAGCGGGAAAATCCACAGCGCCCAGGAAGCTGGCATTCGGTGCGTAACAGGCCACGCGCCCGGCCCCCCATTGCGCGTTCCAGAAATTACCATGGGCGTCGATCACGGCTCCGTCCGGATTCAGATCCTCCGGCCTCAGGTTGAGCCAGATCTCGGGGTCACCCTCGGGCCAGCCATCCCGATCGGACAACCGCTGGCGCATGATCTGTCGTTTTGGCGTGTCGGTGAAATGGACGTGGGCGCCATCAGGGCTGAAACAGATCGCATTGGGGATGGTGATGCCGCGGTAAAGCTCGCGCAGCTCGCCCCCGTAGTAGCGATAGATCGCACCTGCGCCGGGTTCGGCATTGATCCCCATCGTGCCGATCCAGAATCCGCCGAACGGATCCGCGCGTCCATCATTGGAACGTGTGACCGGGTTGTCTGCCTCGAGCGCGACCACGTCGTCGCGCGCACCGGTGACCAGGTCGAAGAGAAACAGCCCCCCGGAGTCGGCGACCATAAGCCTGTCGTTGTCGACCCAGCCCGCCGCTGACACGTGGTCGTCGAACTGCCAATGCCGCCCCTTGCGATGCAGCCGTTTACCAAGAATGTCGAACCAGTAAAGCTCTTGTCGTTTCGGGTGCCAAAGCGGGCCTTCGCCCAGGATGCATCGGGTGGCGTCGTGGATCATGGCGGGCCTTGCTGAAATACGTTTGCGCTAACGCTAGCGCTTTCCGTAGTAGAGGCCAACCACATGTTCGGCCTCGGCGAAGAAGAGCCAGCGCGATGCGAAGACACCGGCCAGGTGCAGCAACACCGCGACGGCCGCCAGAAGATGGCTGAACCCGGCCAGCAGGAGTCCGACGGGCAGGATGAACCCGGAGACCAGCGCGATGGCCCGCAGGGTTGTGCTGTGCTTGCGCCCGACCACGTGCACGAATTCACGCAGCAAGTAGTTGGTGCCGGTATGAGGCGGCTCGAAACTGCGCACCGCGCCCCGGTCGCCCAGGCCGGTGGCGGTTGACAGCGTCGTGCCAGACCCGGCCAAGGCCTTGTCCCCGATGACCCAATGCGCGAACTGCGCCGCGCCCGCGAGGGCCAGAAGCCAGATCGCGATCGAAACCTCCCCGGCCAGCAGGGCCCCGCCCGACAGGCTGAAGCTCAGGAACAACGCCGGGGTCGTGGGGCTGTGCCAGCGTGGGACCGTGCGCATCTGCGCGTAGATCATCGAAGTCGTGAAGACCGTGAACAGGCTCAGCGCGCCGCCGAGATAGCCCAGCACCGCCCAGCGATTTCCCAAGAAAACCAGCCCGGCACCATAGAGCGCCATCACGAGAAGCGCCGCGACCGAGGCCCAGGCCTCGCGGCTGAGCCAGCTTGTCCGCCACTGGGTAAAGGCCTTGAGCGCGCGTTCCGGGTGGCCCAGGTGAAAGGTCGATGCCAAGAGCCCGCCAACCGCCAGCAGATAGGCAATCGTGAAGAACACGAAAGCGACCCAGCCGGTTGGGACCAGCACGCCCATGCCAATCCAGAACAAAAGCCCGAAGCCGAGGCCCGAGAGCGCGGTAAACAGGATGACCGACGGCGCGGGATGCATCAGGCGCCCCCGACCTTGGAAAGAGCCTTGTCCAGCCAGCCGACGAAACCGCGGGCATCCTCGGCCACCGGTTTCAAGGCAGGGGGCTGCATCTCGACGTCGCGCGCGCGGGGGGGCAGATACTTGTTGACCGGCCTGGTGCCCTGTTCCGGCATCAGGTCCATTCCGCCCCGCTCAGCCGTTAGCTTGCTGACGTTGGACTCCGGGTCCGCAAAGTCCCCGAAATGCCGCGCGCCGGCCGGGCAGGTGCGCACGCAGGCCGGTTCGCGGTCTTCTTCCGGCAGGTTCTCGTTGTAGATCCGATCGACGCAAAGGGTGCATTTCTTCATCACGCCCGCCGTCGGGTCCATTTCCCGCGCGCCGTAGGGACAGGCCCAGGCGCAGAGCCCGCAGCCAATGCAATCCTGTTCATTGACAAGAACGATGCCGTCCTCGCTGCGCTTGTAGCTGGCGCCGGTGGGACAGACGGTGACACAGGGCGCGTCTTCGCAGTGCAGGCAGGACTTGGGGAAATGCACCAGCTGAGCAGGGCCGTCGTTGGGCTGGATCTCGTAACTGTGCACCCGGTTGAGGTAGGTGCCCGAGGGGTCGGCGCCAAATGCATCGGTGTCGGCCAGCGGCGCACCGTAGTTTTCCGTGTTCCAGCCTTTGCAGGAGATCACGCAGGCATGGCAGCCCACGCAGGTGTCCAGGTCGATGACAAGGCCGAGTTTGCGGTCGGTGGACGTGGGCAAATTGGTCATAAAACACCGTATGGGTTTGGTGTGGGTCTGGTACGGGCCTGGTATGGGTCGGATGTGGCTGCCTTTGATCGATTTTGTCTAAGGCTTTCTATTTCGTGGAAAAAGTTTGGGTTAGAAGCGAGCGACCCTCCGGGCGGAGTTTTGGGGGTCAGAAGAAGCAAGGGCGTGGCGCGTGAGATCGGTTCTTCAGAGTCGCGGTCCCATGTTGCGACGAACCAGATGAAGGAGCCGACCATCAGGGCGATGAAGGCGAAAATGAGCAGGAGGGTGCGGGTCATTACAGCTCTCCCGTGTCGCGGAGCGCGAAATAGTGAATAAAGGTGTCGGACACCGAAGGCATGATGACCCCAACGCCTTCGGCGGTTTGGGCGAGTGCAGAGCGCGCACCGCACCACCCGCTTGTGGATGGTGTTGGCAGAACAGCGTCATGGGGCCAGGTCTCGGACGCCGCCCTGATAATGATACGCTCGGCAGCTGTGCGGGGCATCAAGGGAAACCAATCCGTGTCCGTTGACCACATACAAAGACCCACAGATTTATCATAAGTGGCGACGAAATCGGCTGCATGGGTGAGGCGTGCGTCGTTCGGCAGTTCGACAACGTAAGTGCCTGTGGCGTTGAGATCAGCTGTCAGGACCGTGCCTTGCGGCACTGTATTTGTGTAGTTCTGAAGTTTCTGCAAGGCGTCTTGCGAGGCTTGTAGCTGCATTTCCTCAAAAGTTGGATCAGATTGAGCAAGCGCTGGGAACGCGCTAAGGCAGGCCAAGAGGGCAGCGGTGCGGGTCATTTGCCGACCTTCCATGCCAGTTGTGACGGACCTTGGGGGACGGGGGCCTTTTGCGCCGGTGTGGCAGGCCGGGTTTCGGCAGGCGCTGCGGATTTTTCGATTTTGACGCGCAGGTCGAACCATGCGGCCTGACCTGTGACGGGGTCGGAGTTGGACCAGCGCATGCCGTCGCCTTTTTCTGGCAGAAGCTCGTGGATGAGGTGGTTGAGAAGGAAGCCTTTGGTGGCCTCTGGCGCGTCGTCTGACAGCGCCCAAGCGCCTTTGCGCTTGCCGATGGCGTTCCAGGTCCACACTGTGTTCTCGTTCAGCGCCGCCATGTGGGCCACGGGTACGGTGATCGAACCGGTGGGCGAGGTGACGATGGCCCAGTCACCCTCGGAAAATCCGTGATCCGTCCAGATCCTTGTCGGTACATAGAGTGGGTTTTGTCCGTGAATTTGACGCAACCAGGCGTTTTGAGACCCCCAGCTGTGATACATTGCCATGGGTCGTTGCGTCAGAGCGTGGAGCGGGTAGCCTGCGGCGGCTTCGTTCCCCAGCGGCTCGAACCAGAAGGGCAGCGGGTCCATGTGGGTTTGCAGCCGGGCGCGCAGATGTTCGGGCGGCTGATGCGTGCCCTTGCCCTCGGCGGCCATCTGCATCCGGCGCAACGGTTCGGAGTAGAGCGAGAACACGTAGGGCTGCGGGCTGTCGTAGAATCCCATTTGCACCGCCCAGTCCTGATAAGCCATGTTGAACGGCTTGTAATAGGCTGCGCCTGCGGGCAGATGCTCCATCCAGAAGCCGCCGTTGCGGATATAGCTGTCTAGTTGGCCTGCGTTGGGCTCACCTCGCCCGTGTTGCAGGCCGCTTTCCCCCATGCGCCAGCCGGCCAGCGGGCCGATGCCCGGACGGCGGATATGGTTGGTCATGTAGTCGGCATAATCAGCGTATTTCGGGGTACCGTCCGCGTTGACGAAACCGGGCAGGTCCAGCCGCGCGCCAAGGTCGCACAGGACCGATTGAAAGGCGCGCACATCGCGGTCGGGCTCCACCACCGGCCAGCGGATCGCGTCGGCAACCGCGTCGGCCTCGCAGATGGGGCGATCCAGCAGGGAAATGCAATCGTGCCGTTCCAGGTAGGTCGTGTCGGGCAACACCAGGTCCGCATAGGCCACCATCTCCGAACTGTAGGCGTCGGAATAGATGATCCGCGGGATGACATAGTCGCCGTTTTCGTCCGTGTCCGTCAGCATGTTCATGGTCTGACGTGTGTTCATGGACGAATTCCACGACATGTTCGCCATGTAGAGGAACAGCGTGTCGATCTTGTAGGGATCGCCCGCATGGGCGTTCGAGATGACCATGTGCATCATCCCGTGCGCAGAGAGCGGGTTGTCCCAGGAAAAGGCCTTGTCGATGCGGGCCGGGCCACCGGCCTCGGTCAGGCACAGGTCTTCGGGCCCCTGTGGATACCCCAGGTGCGGGCCGTCCAGCGCCGCACCCGGCGTGACCTTGCAATGCGGTTTCGGGTGCGCCGTGTGTGGCTTGGGATAGGGCGGCTTGAACCGCATCCCGCCGGGCGTCTCGACCGAACCCAGCAGGATCTGCAACGTGTGCAGGGCGCGGGCGGTCTGGAACCCGTTGGAATGGGCCGAGATGCCCCGCATGGCATGCATCGAGACGGGCCGCCCGATCATCTTGTCGTGCTTGACCCCACGGAAATCCGTCCATTCCCGGTCGAGTTCGATCGCCTCGTCAAAGGCCACCCGCGCCAGTTCGGCCGCGAGGGCGCGGATGCGCGCTGCGCTGATGCCGGTCCGTTCAGCCGCCGCCTCGGGCGCCCATTGCTGATCTAGGAACCTGTCGGCCATGACATGGAAAACGGGACGGTGCGTAACACCGGCGTGGCGGTGGCTCGCGCTCAGGTCCGGCTGCACGCCTTGCCCGTTCCACGGCGCAAGCTGGCCCGTGCGGCGGTCGATCACCTGCGGCTGGCCGTCGCTGTCCTTGAGCAACAAACCGGGGCTGTCGGATTTCGGGTCGCCGTCGATCAGGCAGGCGGCATTGGTGAATTGCGCCAGGTAGTCGAGGTCGACCTTGCCCGCCTTCATCAGTTCGTGGATCAGTGCCATGATCAGCAGGCCGTCGGTGCCCGGGGTGATCCCGAACCAGTCATCGGCCACCGCGTTGTAACCGGACCGGATCGGGTTCACGCCAATCATCCTGGCGCCGCGTTCCTTGATCTTGCCGATGCCCATCTTGATGGGGTTGCTGTCGTGGTCTTCGGCCACGCCGAACAACAGGAAAAGCTTGGTATGGTCCCAGTCGGGCTGGCCGAATTCCCAGAACGCACCGCCCATCGTGTATATACCCGCAGCGGCCATGTTGACGGAACAAAAGCCGCCGTGGGCCGCGTAGTTGGGCGTACCAAAGGATTGCGCCCAAAGCCCGGTAAAGCTCTGCGACTGGTCGCGGCCGGTAAAGAAGGCCAGTTTCTCCGGGGACTGTTCGCGCAGGGGTTTCAGCCATCCCGTGGCCATCTCCAGCGCCTCGTCCCAGCTGATTTCCTCGAATTCGCCGGACCCCCGTGGGCCGACACGTTTCAGGGGCGCGCGCAGCCGTGACGGCGCGTTCACCTGCATGATCCCGGCGCTGCCCTTGGCGCAGAGAACGCCCCGGTTCACCGGGTGGTCGCGATTGCCCTCGATATAGGCGACCTTGCCGCCCTTCATGTGCACGTTGATCCCGCACCGGCAGGCGCACATGTAACAGGTGGTCTTGCGCACCTCGTCAGAGACGTGCGGCGACGTGTCCAGATCCGGTTGGTCCTTTGCCATCCCTCAGAATCCTCCCTGCATCAATTGTATAACAATTGACCCGGATGGCCATAGGCCCCACTTGATCGAGCGCACATGGATTTGCGGGACGATGCGTTCGATTTCAGCCTGCCTTGCCCATCACGGCCAGCGCGTCGCGGGCGATCTGACGTTCTTCCTCCGCCGCGATGACATGAACGGGCAGGGGCCCCAGCCAGGCCAGGCGGTCCATGATCCGCTGACGGATGTCGGCGGAGTTCTCGCCGATCCCGCCGGTGAAGGCCACCGCGTCAACCCCGCCCATGTCGGCGATCAGGGCGCCGGCCTGGTGGGTGGTGGACCAGACGAAATGATCGACGGCAAAGCGCGCGGCCGCGGATTCATGCGCTAGAAGCCCGCGCATGTCGGACGTGCCACCAAGCGCCAAAAGCCCGCTGTCCTTGTTGAGCAGATGGCCGGCCGCCTCGATCCCGATTTCCTCTGCAAGCCGCAGCACGGCCATGCCGTCGATATCGCCCGATCGTGTGGCCATTGTGGGGCCGGAGAGCGGCGAATAGCCCATGGAGGTTGCGACCGAGCGTCCGTTGCGGATGGCACAAAGGCTG
Source organism: Salibaculum sp. (assembly GCF_035270045.1). Taxonomy (NCBI): domain Bacteria; kingdom Pseudomonadati; phylum Pseudomonadota; class Alphaproteobacteria; order Rhodobacterales; family Roseobacteraceae; genus Salibaculum; species Salibaculum sp. Next base: position 15,743 of record NZ_DATFIP010000060.1, on the reverse strand, counting down.
ACACCCGCGCCCAGATGCAGCGCCAGCAGGCGGTCGGGCAGGTCCTTGCCGAACTGCACGACCATGCCCGCATAAGACAGCCCGTGGAACCCGTAGCGGCGCAGCCCCTTGGCGCGCCAGGTCTCCGGTATGGCATAGGTTGTAGCAAGGTCCGGCTGGCCCGCGTGAAAGGCCGTGTCGAAACTGGCGTATTGCGGCAGGCCCGGCAGGGCGTCCGCGACGGCGCGGATACCGGCCAGCGCCGGTGGGTTGTGCAGCGGGGCCAACTGCACATTGGCCTCGATCGCGGCGAGGGCGTTCTTGTCCAGGCGGGTCGGCCCGGTCAATGCCGTGCCGCCATGGACGACACGATGGGCGGCGGCGGTGATTTCGTCCATGGGAATCCCATGAGTCTGAAGCGCGTTCAGGATGGCAGCGATTCCCTCCGCATGTGACGCGATATGCAGTTCCCTTTCCGCCCCACCGAGAGAGAGTTTCGCCGGACCGCCGATGCCGGTCACGGCGCCTTGCAGCGCCTCCGTCAGGTCGGCGCGAAAGAGCGACAGCCTGATCGACGACGACCCGGTATTGAGAACGAGCAGCATCACTGGGCCGCGGCCACGATCATGCCCAGCGCCGCCGAAGCCAGCCGGGCGGGCGCGGCCTGGCTACGCGAGGTCAGCAGGATCGGAACCTTGGCCCCCATCACCAGCCCGCCCGCGCAACAGCCCATGCCCAGTACCATCAGCTTGAAGATGGCGTTGCCGGTGGTGATGTTCGGGGTCACGATGATATCCGCGTCACCCGCGACGGGGCTGTCATAGCCCTTGATCCGGGCGGCTTCCTTCGAGAGGATCAGGTCCATCGCCATGGGTCCGGCTACATCCGCATCGGGCAGGTGATCCCGTGCCCAGGTGGCGATGGCGGCGCTTTCCATGGTGTTCTGCACCGAAGGGATCGGGTCCTCGGTCGGCGCCAGAAGGGCCGCACGGGGCCTGTCGACGCCCAGAAGCTCCGACAATTGCACCGCCAGCGACAGGCAGGCCTGACGCGTTTCCACGTCCGGGTCCACGTTCAGCGCCGCATCGGTCAGCAGCAGCGGCCGATCGCTGTCCGGTGCGGTGATGTGGAAGACATGCCCGCACCGGCTGCCCTTTTCGCGCAGCCCGGCCGAGGATGGCAGAAGGCCCTTGAGGAAGGTCGAGGTATGGACCTGTCCCTTCATGATGGCATCGACCTCGCCGTTGCGCGCCAGTTCCGCGGCCTTGGTGCTGGCCTCGGCATGGGGCGCGTGGATCAGGCGCATCCCGCCGATATCGTAGCCGATCTGCGCGGCGGCGGCCTCGATCTTGGGTCGATCGCCGATCAGGACCGGCTCGGCCAGCCCAGCCTGGGCGGCTTCGCGTATACCGTCAAGTGGGTGGGCCGCCCCGGCGTTGACCAGCGCCACGCGAGGGCACGGGAGGCTATGGGCCTGATCCAGCAGATGCTGCGGCGTATGCGGCAGGGTTCTGGACAGGAAGGGGTAAGGGTCCGTCATCGCGGCTCCGTCGTGAAATGTACCAAGCGCTATCCTTGCCCGGCCGGATCATTGGTCAATGACAGGGGTCATGGTTCGCAGGGCATCATGCGGTATTCCGCCGGGGTGACGCGCGCAAGCGGCGAAACGTTCGGCAAGCGGGCGGTGACTTGCACTGTGATGACGCTGGCCGCTCATCCGAAGACCCGGGTCAGCGCGGCATCGGTGGCCGCGACGATCCGGTCGATATCGTCGCGCGTCGCAATCAGTGCGGGCGAAAAGCACAGCGTGTTGTTGCGCCCCGGGACCGAACGGTTGGTGGCCCCGATGATCACCCCTTGCGCGTTGCAATCGGCCACGACCTGCGCCGCCCGCCTCTCGTCCACCGGCGTGCGGCTTTCGCGGTCGGCCACCAGCTCCGCGCCCAGGAACAGCCCCTTGCCGCGCACGTCGCCGATGACGGCGTGCCGCTCGGACAGGGCGTGCAACTCGTCCAGCATGTAGTCGCCCATCGCGGTGGTGTTCTCCAACAGGGCCTCGTCCTCGATGATGGCCATGTTCTCCATCGCCGCAGCCGGGCCTGCGGTGCAACCGCCGAAGGTCGAGATGTCGCGGAAATAATTCATCGGGTCCTCGGCATCGTCCTTGAACATCTCGAAGACCCGTTCCGAGGTTACGCAGCAGGCGATGGCGGCGTAGCCGGAGGCCACGCCCTTGGCCATTGTCACGAAGTCGGGTTCGATCCCGTAATGCTGGTAGCCGAACCAGGTGCCGGTGCGGCCCACGCCGCAAACCACCTCGTCGATATGCAGCAGGATATCGTATCTGCGGCAGATCTCCTGCACGCGCTGCCAGTAACCCTCGGGCGGGACGATCACGCCGCCCCCGGCGGTCACCGGTTCGAGGCAGAGCGCACCAATGGTGTCGGGGCCTTCGCGCAAGATGACCTCTTCGATCTGGTCGGCGGCCCATTCGCCGTAGTTGTCAGCCGGGGCGCCGTCCTGTTCGTGCTTGCGATATTCCAGGCAATGCGGGACGCGCACGAAGCCGGCTGTGAAGGGGCCGTATTGTGCGTTGCGTTCGTCCTGTCCCCCGGCCGACAGGCAGGCGATGGTGGTGCCGTGGTAATCGCGGTCGCGATAGAGGATCTTGTGCTTGCGCCCGCCATGGCGCTTGTGAGCGATCTGGCGCACCATCTTGAAGGCCTTCTCGTTCGCCTCGGACCCCGAATTCGTGTAGTAGACGCGGGACAACCCCGGCATCTTCTCGATCAGGCGTTCGGCGAACAGTGCGCCGGGCACCGACCCGGCAGCGCCCGCGAAATAGGGCAACTGGATCAGCTGGTCGCGCACGGCATTGGCTATCCTTTCGCGGCCATAGCCCACGTTCACCGTCCAGACCCCGCCCGAGACGGCGTCAAGGTGTTCCTTGCCCTTCTGGTCCCAGACGCGCATGCCGCGGCCCTCTATGATGATGCGCGGCTCACCGGTTTCGAACGGCTTGTGCTGGACCAGATGGTGCCAGACATTGGCGCGGTCGGCCTCGACCACCCGAGAAATGTCGTTGGGACTGAGCGTACCATCCATGATCTGTTGCCTTTCCGGTTTTTGCGCGGCCATCCCGTGGCGGTTCGGGGCGAAGCCTGACCGGTAATCTGCGCAGGGCGCGGGGGCGGGTCAAGGTGATCCCGTCGCGCCCGGGCGTCTGTTGCGCCGCAATGGTGGTGCTTTTCGCGCGAATCTGGACGGATGGGTCTTGACCTTCCCATTACTGGAACCCTTATGTCGCCCGTGAAAGGGGACTACCATGACCGTTCAACGACTGGATTTCGAGATCGACGGGCTCAGCTGCGCTGGCTGCGTAGGTCGGGCCGAGAAGGCCATCACCTCGGTCTCCGGGGTGACGGGGGCCGAGATCAACCTGGCCACAAAGTCGGCGCGGGTGGCACTGGAAGGCGCGGATGCCCGCACCATCAGCAGTGCATTGAACGCTGCCGGTTACCCGGCGGTGCCGCACCGCCAGCGTCTGGAGATCGCGGGCATGACCTGCGCCTCCTGCGTGGCGCGGGTCGAGTCCGCTCTGGAACAGGTGCCAGGGGTCACCGAGGTAACCGTGAACCTCGCCGACGGCGTGGCCTCGGTCAGGACACTGGACAAGAACACCGGACCACTGATCGAAGCGGTCAAGGCGGTTGGCTACGAGGCGCGGCCCGTGCAGACGGGCACCACCGCGGACGACACCGTCGGCACCGAGATCCAGCACCTGCGGCGGTCCTTCCTTTTGTCGGCGGTCCTGACCCTGCCGATCTTCCTGGTCGAAATGGGCGGGCACGCCGTGCCCGCCTTGCACGACGTCATTGCCACCACGATCGGGATGCAGGCCAGCTGGATGATCCAGTTCGCCTTGGCCACGCTGGTGCTGGCCGTGCCGGGGCGTATGTTCTTTGCCAAGGGGTTTCCCGCGCTCATGCGGCGCGCGCCGGACATGAACTCGTTGGTAGCCATCGGGGCGGGCGCGGCCTGGGCCTATTCAAGCCTTGCCACCTTCCGGCCCCAATGGCTGCCCGACGGCACTGTGGCCGTCTACTTCGAAGCCGCCGCGGTGATCGTGACGCTCATCCTCCTGGGGCGTTGGCTGGAGGCGCGGGCCAAGGGCCGTACCGGGGCCGCGATCAAGCGGCTTGTGGGCCTGCGCCCTGATACCGCTCGGGTCGAACGCGACGGCGATGTGCTCGACCTTCCCGTCGATGACATCCAACGCGGCGACCGGGTGCATCTGCGTGCCGGTGACCGTGTGCCGGTCGACGGGGTCGTGCGCGAGGGCAGCAGCTTTGTGGACGAAAGCATGGTGACCGGCGAACCTGTCGCGGTCGAAAAGACTGAAGGCACCGAGTTGGTCGCGGGCACCGTCAACGGCAACGGCGCGCTGGTGATGCGTGCCACAGCCGTCGGCGCGGACACGATGCTGTCCCGTATCATCGAGATGGTCGAAGAGGCACAGGGCAGCCGCTTGCCGGTTCAGGACCTCGTCAACCGCATCACGGCATGGTTCGTGCCCGCCGTCATGGGCGTGGCGCTCATGACCATTGCCCTCTGGCTGGTCTTCGGGCCTGAACCGGCTTTGCCCTTCGCGCTGGTTTCGGGCGTGTCCGTGCTGATCATTGCCTGCCCCTGCGCCATGGGGCTGGCGACGCCAATGTCGATCATGGTCGGCACCGGGCGCGCTGCCGACCTGGGCGTCTTGTTTCGCCGTGGCGACGCGCTGCAATCCCTGCAATCGGTGGATGTTGTTGCCTTCGACAAGACCGGCACCCTGACCGAGGGAAAACCACGGGTCACGGATATTGACTGCAAGAAGGGTGAAGGCGCCTTCCTGTCCACCGTCGCCGCAGTCGAGGCGGCGTCGGATCACCCGCTAGCCGGGGCCATCGTGGCCGAGGCCAAGGCAAGGGGGCTGGATCTGCCGCGGGCCAGTGACGTCCAGGCGGTGCCGGGACACGGCCTGTCAGGAATCGTGAATGGCCGGTCGGTCGCCATCGGCAACGCCCGCATGATGAAGGAGGCCGGAGTCGATGCAGCGGGGCTCACCACCCGGGCCGATGCACTGGCCGACCAGGGCCGCACCGTCGTCATGGTCGCCATCGACGGCCTGCCCGCGGGGGTGTTGGGCCTGGCCGACACGCTGAAATCCACCGCGAAGGCCACCGTAGCCGCCTTGCACGCGCGCGGCGTGCAGACCGCCCTGGTCTCGGGCGACAGCGAACCGGCCGCCCGTGCCATCGCGGCGGAGCTGGGAATCGATCACGTGGTGGCCGGAGTCCTGCCCGACGGCAAGGTCGACGCGGTGCGTGCCTTGCAAGAGGGGGGCCGCAAGCTGGCTTTCGTCGGTGACGGCATCAACGACGCGCCCGCGCTGGCCGCCGCCGATATCGGTATCGCGATGGGCTCTGGCACCGATGTCGCCGTGGAAAGCGCCGACGTGGTGCTTGTCTCGGGCAACCCCGGCGGCGTGGCCGAGGCGGTGGAGATCAGCCGTCGCACCCTGCGCAACATCTGGCAGAACCTCGGGTGGGCCTTCGGCTACAACGTGGCCTTGATACCCGTGGCGGCGGGCCTGCTCTACATCTTCGGCGGGCCGTTGCTGTCGCCGCAACTCGCCGCCGGGGCCATGGCGCTGTCCTCGGTGCTGGTTGTCACCAACGCCCTGCGCCTGCGCCGGGTGAAAACGGAGGCCTTGCAATGAACATCAAGGAGGTCGCCACCCGTACCGGCTTGCCCGCCAAGACCATCCGTTATTATGAGGACATTGGCCTGGTGACGCCCGACCGTGCCGAGAACGGCTATCGCAGCTTCGAGCGGACCCACCTCCACAAACTGGCCTTCCTGGCCCGTGCCCGCGGCCTTGGCTTTTCGATCGAGGATTGCCGCGGGCTTCTGGCCCTGTGGGAGGACCGCGAGCGTGCCAGTGGCGATGTCCGCGCCATCGCTACGGCCCATCTGGCCGAGATCGAGGAAAAGATCGCCGGACTGGAAGAAATGCGCGCAACCCTGTCAGACCTCGTCAGCGCCTGCCACGGCGATGACCGCCCGGATTGCCCGATCCTGAAAAGGCTGGAGGCCGGCTGAAGTGTGGGCCGAGCCGACGGTATGGCCCGCCCGCTTCGACGGGTCAAGAATATCGCTGGGCGACGCGATTGCGTGACAGTGGCGGCGCCCCACCAAGATTTACAACTTGCGCGTCAATTTGGTCAGCATTGCAAGGCAGGCCTCGATCTGGTCCACCGCCACGAACTCATCGGGCTTGTGTGCCTGGGCGATGGACCCCGGCCCACAGACAACAGCGGACGTGCCCAGTTTCTGGAAAAGACCCGCTTCGGTTCCGAATGGCACCAACCCGCAGCCATTGGCCCGGGTCAGTTCCATGCAAAGATCGCGCGCGGCGTTGTCGTCCATGGGCTCCAACCCGTCCACCTCGGCAATGGTCTCCGTCTCGATGCGGGCGCGCGCATCCACCTGCCGCATCGCGGGCAGCAGCGTTTCAGCCACATAGGCGGCAAGGTCCGATTTCACGAAATCGGCATCCGATTTCTGCACCGGGCGCATCTCCCATTCCACCTCGGCGGTGCCCGGAATGACGTTGTGCGCGATACCACCATGCAGCGCGCCGGTGTTGATCGTGCTCCAGGGCGGTTCGAACTGTGATCCTTCCGGTGCCCGGTCGCGCAGCCGATCGGACAGTTCGATCAGGCGAGTAACATAGCGCACCGCGTAATCCACTGCATTTACACCCAGATCGGGCGACGAGCCGTGCCCTTCAAGCCCGGTGAACCGGGTAGTGTATTCATAGCAGCCCTTGTGCCCTTCGATCACGCGCATCTCGGTCGGTTCGCCGATAATCGCCATGGCCGGGCGCAGGCCCTTTTCGCGCAAGTGATCGACCAGCGCCTGCCCGCCGAGGCAGCCCACTTCCTCGTCATAGGTAAATGCCATGTGCAGAGGGCGGGTCGTCGCTGCCTCTGCGAACCTTGGCGCCAGCGCGATGCAGGCTGCGATGAAACCCTTCATGTCGCATGTGCCGCGGCCATGGAGCCTGCCCTCGGCCTCGGTCAGCTCGAAAGGGTCGCTGCTCCAGGGCTGGTCGGCCACGGGAACGACATCGGTATGCCCCGACAGAACGATGCCGCCGTCACGGTCGGGCCCGAAGGTGGCCAGGACATTGGCCTTCTGCCCGCTGGGATCGTGCTGCACCTCGACCCGGGCGCCGTGGTGTTCCAGCACGCCGGCAATATGATGGATGAGCCCGAGGTTGCTGTCCGCCGAGACGGTCGGGAACCCAACAAGCGTGCGCAGCTCGTCGATGCAGGTGGTCAGATCAGTCATACACAAAGCGATGGACCGAGGCGCGCGGCGCGTCAATCCCGGTTGCGCGCGGGCGACGATTCGCGCTGCAGGCGATACCCGCTGCCGTAACCGGGTTCACGGCCGCCCTGGACAACAATCCAAGGTAGAAGGTGCGAAGTCCGGCCGTCGGAATTACACGCCAGTCGCGCGCTGAATTGTCCGTGCCGCCGCTTGGTCCGGGGCTTGTTACAAAACCGTCATATATCTGTTGCATAAACATCATCAGTCACCCGTAGCCCCGCAGACAAGGTCAGTCGGCTCGCGGCTGACCGTCTGCAAGACAATATCAGGAGTTTCCCATGACGCTTGCAAAACTGACCGCCTCTGCTCTGGCGATCACCGCTGTTGCTTCCGCTGCCTCTGCCCGTGACAACGTGCAGGTTGCCGGCTCCTCCACCGTTCTGCCATACGCCTCGATCGTCGCCGAATTGTTCGGTGAAAACACCGACTACCCGACCCCCGTCGTCGAATCCGGCGGCTCCTCCGCTGGCCTGGCCCGCTTCTGCGAGGGCGTTGGCGAAAACACCATTGACGTGGCCAATGCCTCGCGTGCCATCCGTGCCGGCGAGATCGAGGAATGTGCGGCAAACGGCGTGACTGACATCATGGAAGTTCGCATCGGTTACGACGGCATTGTCTTCGCCAGCCAGAAAGACGGCCCGGCCTACACAGAATTTCAGCCCTCTGACTGGTACCAGGCCCTGGCCGCCGAGATCCCCATGGACGGCGAGATGGTCGCCAACCCCCACACCACCTGGGACGACGTGAACGCCGATCTGCCGGCCGAGGAAATCCTGGCCTTCATCCCGGGCACCAAGCACGGCACCCGTGAAGTCTTCGAGGAAAAGGTCCTGCTGCAGGGCTGCGAAGACACGGGTGCCATGGCCGCTCTGGAAGAGATGGGCATGGACGAGGATGGTGTCGAACAGGCCTGCATGAACGTGCGTGCCGACGGCGCCTCCGTCGACATCGACGGTGACTACACCGAGACCCTGGCCCGCGTCGACTCGAACGCCAACGGTATCGGCGTCTTCGGCCTGGCCTTCTACGAGAACAATACCAACGTTCTGAAGGTTGCCACCATGGGCGGGGTTGCCCCCTCGACCGAGACCATTTCGACCGGCGAATACCCAGTGTCGCGTCCGCTGTACTTCTACGTCAAGGCAGCCCACATCGGTGTGATCCCGGGCCTGAAGGACTTTGCCCAGTTCTTCATGGCTGACGAAGTCGCTGGCCCCGGCGGCCCGCTGGCGAACTACGGCCTGGTCCCCGATCCGGAGCTGGACCAGACCCAGGAAATGATCGCAAATGAAGTGACCATGCAGTAAACACTGTTCCTGTCTGGAAGGGCGCCAAGGCGGCGCCCTTCCAATCCGCCCGCGGGGGGCGTACCTGAAACCCGACCATTCAACTGGGGACGCTGCCATGCCCACCATCTGGATTGCCCTGCTGGCCATCGCCATCGGCGTGGCGGGCTATTTGATCGGACGCCGCCGCGCCATGTCGTCCGCCGGCGGACGTATCCGGAACCTGCATTCACTTCCCAATTTTTACGGCATGTCAGCGGCGCTGTCCGGTCTGGTGCCGGCCCTGCTCGTCCTTGGCCTTTGGACGCTGGCGCAGCCGCTGGTCCTTCAGAACACGATCTCGGACATGATCTCGCAGGACCAGCTCGAGTCGACGGGGTCGCTCGGGCTGGCCATGTCGGACGTGCGACGGGTTGCCGACGGGCTGGATCTGGCCGTGTCCGAGAGCGCGCTGAGCGCCGAAGAAGCAAGCAGCATCGGTACCGACCTGTCCGAAGTGCGTGCGCTTCTGGGCGAGATTGGCGTCGCCCTTGGGTCGGACGTCTCGCAGGAGACGCTGCGCGCTGCCCAGGCCTATCGCGGCCAATCCGCGACCGGGGATCTGTTCAAGACGCTGGTGGTGCTGGCTATCGCCCTGGGCGGGACCGCGCTGGCCATCTGGCGCATCACGGCCGCCTTTCGTGCCCGCAATTTTGTCGAGACGGGGGTGCGGATGCTGCTGATCGCCGCGGCCTCGATCGCGGTCCTGACCACGGTCGGCATTTTTCTGTCGCTGATCTTCAACACGGTGGAGTTCTTCCGTCTCTACCCGGCTTGGGATTTCTTTTTTGGCACCACCTGGCAGCCCAGTTTCTCGGGCCGGGGCGGGGCGAGTCAGCTGGGCGTGGTGCCGCTCCTCTGGGGCACCCTCTACATTTCGCTGATCGCCTTGGCCGTGGCAGTACCGATCGGCCTGCTCTCGGCGATCTACCTGTCCGAATATGCCTCGCCGCGGGTACGCGCCTTCGCCAAGCCAATGCTGGAAGTGCTGGCCGGCATTCCGACCATCGTCTACGGCCTTTTCGCGCTGCTGACCGTCGGGCCCCTGCTGGTCACGGTGTTCGGCGACAATACTGTGGGTTGGATGCGGGGCGGCACGGCGGTGATGACGGCCGGCCTGGTGATGGGGATCATGCTTATTCCCTTCGTCAGTTCCCTGTCCGACGACATCATCAACTCGGTGCCCCAGGCCATGCGGGACGGGTCGCTCGGCCTTGGCGCCACCCACGCCGAGACCGTGCGCCAGGTGGTCCTGCCGGCGGCCCTGCCAGGCGTCGTGGGCGCGATACTGCTGGCGGCCAGCCGCGCCATCGGCGAGACCATGATCGTCGTGCTGGGGGCTGGGGCAGCCGCGCGACTCTCGCTCAACCCTTTCGAGGCAATGACGACCGTGACCGCCAAGATTGTCAGCCAGCTGACCGGTGACAGCGATTTTTCCTCGCCCGAGGCCCTGGTGGCCTTTGCCCTTGGCATGACTCTCTTCGTCATCACGCTCGGGCTGAACGTCGTGGCCCTCTACATCGTGCGCAAATACCGGGAGCAGTACGAATGACCGACGCGACCGCACAGCCCCTGCCGCAGCCCGAGGGCAAGAAATCCTCGATCCTCGTGGCTGACGCGCATACCGCCAAGCGCAACGCCGCCGAAGGCCGATTCAAGGCCTACGGGATCATCGCTATCTTGATCGGCCTGCTTTTCCTGGTCGCGCTGCTGGGCTCGATTATTTTCAACGGAGCCCCGGCCTTCACGCAGACCAGGGTGACGCTGGATATTCCCCTGAACGAGGACGAGATCGAGGCCGCCGAAGCCTCGATCGTGAAGACGGCAAAGTACAACGATCTTGTCGGCACCGCGGTCGCAAAGGCCCTCGCCGATGCCGGGATCGAGACCGACATGGAACCGGATTCGCTTTTGCGGATGCTTTCGGGGTCAGCCGGGTCCAACTTCCGCAACCGTGTGCTGGACAACCCCGGCCTCGTCGGGTCCACACAGACGTTCGAGTTTCTTGCGTCGTCGCGGGTCGACGGCTACCTCAAGGGGCGTGTCACCCGCGATGCCCTGGTCGACGACAAGAACCTGGATGCCGCACACTTGGATCTTGTCGACCAGATGCGCGAGGCCGGGCTGGTCAACCGTGGATTCAACCTCGATTTCATCCTTGGCGCCGATGCCTCGGACACCCGGCCCGAGGCCGCCGGGATGGGTGTGTCGATGCTGGGCTCGTTCTTCATGATGCTTGTCGTCCTTGCCTGCGCGCTACCCATCGGTATCGCAGCGTCAATCTACCTCGAGGAATTCGCGCCCCAGAATCGCTGGACCGACCTGATCGAGGTGAACATCTCGAACCTGGCGGCGGTGCCCTCGATCGTCTTCGGCATCCTCGGGCTGTCAGCTTTCATTCAGGTCATGCACCTGCCGCAGTCGGCGCCGCTGGTGGGTGGGCTTACCCTGACGCTCATGACGCTGCCGACAATCGTCATCTCGACCCGCGCCTCGCTCAAGTCGGTGCCACCCTCTATCCGCGACGCGGCGCTGGGCGTCGGGGCCTCGAAGATGCAGGCGGTCTTCCATCACGTGCTGCCCCTGGCCATGCCCGGTATCCTGACCGGCACGATCATCGGGCTGGCGCAGGCGCTGGGCGAGACCGCGCCACTGCTCCTGATCGGCATGGTGGGTTTCATTGCCTCCAACCCGCCCGAGGGGCTGACCTCTGGGTTCATGGATCCCAACTCGGCCATGCCTGCGCAGATCTACGAATGGGCCAAGCGCTCGGACCCGGCCTTTTACGAAAGGGCCTGGGGTGGCATCATCATCCTGCTGCTGTTCCTCATGACGATGAACATCATCGCCATCCTGCTGCGGCGGAAATTCGAGCGCCGCTGGTAAGAAGGACCGGGCAAATGAACGATATGCGACTGATCGAGAGAGCGGTGAACATGGACGACATCAAGATTTCCGCCCGCAAGGTGCAGGTCTATTACGGCGATAATCACGCCATCAAGGACGTGAATGTCGATATCCAGGACAAGACCGTGACCGCCTTCATCGGGCCGTCGGGCTGTGGCAAGTCCACCTTCCTGCGCTGCTTGAACCGGATGAACGACACCATCGACATCTGCCGGGTCGAGGGGGACATCCACCTGGACGGTGAGGACATCAACGACAAACGGGTGGACCCGGTCCAGCTGCGTGCAAAGGTCGGGATGGTCTTTCAGAAGCCCAACCCGTTCCCCAAGTCGATCTACGACAACGTGGCCTATGGCCCCAAGATCCACGGGATGGCCAGTAACAAGGCCGAGCTGGACGAAATCGTCGAGAACGCGCTGCGCCGTGCCGCGCTCTGGGAAGAGGCGAAGGATCGCCTCGACACTCCTGGCACGGGCTTGTCCGGCGGTCAGCAGCAGCGCTTGTGCATCGCGCGCGCGGTCGCGACCGAGCCCGAAGTCCTGCTCATGGACGAACCCTGTTCGGCACTGGACCCTATCGCGACCAGTCAGGTCGAAGAGCTGATCGACGAGTTGCGCACCGATTACAGTGTCGTCATCGTGACGCATTCGATGCAGCAGGCCGCCCGCGTCAGTCAGAAGACGGCCTTCTTCCACCTCGGCCACCTCGTCGAATACGGCGAGACCGGGAAAATCTTTACCAACCCCGAGGATGAGCGCACCGAAAGCTACATCACCGGGCGGATCGGGTGATATCATGAACCAGGAACACATTTCCTCGGCTTTCGACCGAGACCTCGAGGCGATCCAGGCCCTGATGGTCAAGATGGGCGGACTCGTGGAGGCCGCCATCCTAGACGGGGCCAAGGCCGTCACCACGCGCGATATCGAACTGGCCGAGAAGGTGCGCAAGGGCGATGCCGCCATCGATGAACTCGAGGAACGCATCAACGAGGAAACCGCTCGCACCATCGCGCTGCGGGCGCCGGTGTCCAGCGACCTTCGGGTTGTGCTTTCCGTTCTCAAGCTCGCGGCGAGCCTTGAACGCATCGGGGACTATGCGCGCAACCTGGCCAAGCGCACCGAGGTCCTGGCCGACCAGCGGCCGATCAGCGGCCCGGACAAGGCGCTCAAGCGGATGTCCAAGGAAGTGCAGAGGATGCTCAAGGACACGCTGGATGCCTACGTGCGCCGCGATGTCGAACTGGCCGAGGACGTGCGGCAGCGCGACGAGGAAGTCGACGAGATGTACAACGCGCTGTTTCGTGAATTCCTGACGTTCATGATGGAAGACCCGCGCAACATCACGGCTTGCATGCACCTGCATTTCATCGCGAAGAACGTCGAACGCATGGGCGATCTCGTCACCAACATGGCTGAACAGGTGGTCTATGTGGTTACCGGCGAAATGCCCGATGACACCCGCCCCAAAAGCGACGAGACGGCCTTCATCTCCGGCGAGACGTAAATCCCATGTCCCCTGCCACGCAGCCACACGTTCTTGTGGTCGAGGATGAACTGGCGCAACGCGAAGTCCTTGCCTACAATCTCGAAGCCGAAGGCTTCCGTACGACGAGGGCCGAAGACGGTGAGCAGGCCCTGATGATGGTGGAAGAGGATCTCCCGGATGTCATCGTGCTGGACTGGATGCTGCCGACGGTTTCCGGAATCGAGGTCTGCCGACAGCTCAAGACCCGGCCCGAGACGCGCGGCGTGCCCATCATCATGCTGTCCGCCCGGTCCGAGGAGGTGGACAAGGTCCGTGGCCTCGAAACCGGCGCGGATGACTACGTGGTCAAGCCCTATTCCGTGTCCGAGCTGATGGCGCGTGTTCGCACCCAGTTGCGGCGCGTGCGGCCCGCGACGGTAGGGCAGGTCCTTGTTTTCGACGACATCGAGCTGGATGGAGAGACGCACCGCGTAAAGCGGTCCAACAGGCTGCTTAAGCTAGGCCCGACCGAATTCCGGCTGTTGACCACCTTCATGGAAAAGCCGGGGCGGGTCTGGTCACGCGATCAGCTGCTCGACCGGGTCTGGGGCCGTGACATCTATGTCGATACCCGCACGGTCGACGTTCATATCGGCCGGTTGCGCAAGGCCCTGACCCAGCACGGCGGCGATGATCCGGTGCGCACCGTGCGTGGTGCGGGCTATGCGCTGGGGTGACCGCGCCGACCATCCCAAGAAGGGTCGGGCTTTCGCTCCGGACCGTGCCCGCCATGCCCGGCACCGCAAACGCCGGTCAAGTCACCCTCCCCACGATCGTTCCGGGCTGGGGCCCAACCAGAGGGCGCCCCATGGCTCACTTTTGGTCATCACGCTTTTTCGTTGCCACCCGTGTTTGACCAACCTCAGACTGCGCGCAAGCACGGTGGCAAACGGCCCGCGCGCGGCCTTGTAAGCCCGCTGACGCTAACCACTAGTCCCACGGCAAAATCGGTGCGCCATACGCAGATGGACGTGATCACCATACCGGTACATGCACCGGGGACGGGCAAGATTCACAAGGATTATCCCCGGTCGATACAGACACAGCCGGGGGCACGGACAAGATAACACAACCGCCATGCGCTGGAATCTGTCAAAGCCCATCGACGATCCGTTGCGGCCATGGCTGGAAGCGGACCTCTCGTCGGTCAGGTACTTGGCGCGGCACCCGCTACAGGAAAACACGATGGGAAACGGCCACACCGGTCTTCAACGATGGCTGGCTGAAGATGGATCGCAACGGGGGCGCGCACGGAATGCGATCGACCTCCCTTGGGAGGAAAATACGCTCTTTGCAGGCTCGCATCACGTCGCCGAAATACGGGCTCTTATCGCATCGCTCAGGGGACATGCAGTCTGACCTGCCAGTCTTCGGGACCTGCAACGCCGTCACCCCCTCGAAATGATCCTCGACCAGTACGAGCAGAGCTATATCGAAGAGCCTATACGGTGGAACGTCACCGAATGGTCAACCAGTGGCGCGAGGGAGGGTCGGCAGCTGTTTGTGCTCGTGTTGGCCAACAAAAACAGCTCTCCCCCCTTGCGCCCGAGCGTCATAGAACGTAGATCACCATCAGATTTGGCGCGGGGTGGAGCAGCCCGGTAGCTCGTCAGGCTCATAACCTGAAGGTCAGAGGTTCAAATCCTCTCCCCGCAACCAAAATTACCAAATAATACAAACGCTTAGAGCCCGACTTAACCAGTCGGCTTTTTGGCGTTCGTTTCATGTCAACGCCATGTCAACGTTTTACGAGTCGCCCTACGGCGCGCCCAGCGCATCAGACCTTCAGCAGATCAAGCAGCGGATCAAACGCGTACATCGCGGCTCGACGCCCCGAGGCTGGCTCTATCGTGCGCAGCAGGCCAGCGTCCACGAGGCGTCGGGACAGGGCGCGTGCCGAAGAAGCCGGTATTCCGGAACGATCGACAAACCGATCATTGCGGAAGATCGGGCTGGCGATCACGAAATCCAATGCCTGATCATGGAACTGCGAGTTCAGCACCTCCCGGAAACGTTCCCGCATCTCGCCATGAAGGCCGAAGATTGCATCTGCGGTCTGGATGTTGACTGAAGCCTGAGCGTGCATGGCCTCTAGGAAAAATGCGACCCAGCCTGTCCAGTCACCGGTGGCGGAGACTGCGCGCATTTGCTCGATGTACGCGTCCTTGTTGGCTTCGAAATACCCCGATACGAAGAAGTTCGGCTGATGCAGGACGTCGAGCTTCCACAGCATCAGGGTGATCAGCATGCGACCGATCCTGCCATTGCCGTCTTCGAACGGGTGCAGGGCTTCGAACTCGACATGCGCGATGGCCGTCCGGATCAGCGGCCGCATATTGCTTTCGTTGATGTAACGCACAAGCTCGACCATCGCAGGGCCAAGCTGCTCGGGCGCAATCGGGACATAGTAGATTTTCCCGCGCCGCTCGTCGCCGATGTAGTTCTGTTCGATCTTGTAGCTGCCGGGGCGCTTGCGGGCGCCACGACCGAAGGACAGCAACTGCTGGTGCGCAGTGCGGATCAGATGTTCGCCAAGCGGAGCCCCCTCGGCTAGCGAATGCTGGG